>NZ_JAGGKL010000005.1 GCF_017873625.1 Methanobacterium petrolearium
TAAAAGATGAAACATTCTTAATTCAAAAATTTAAATCTTACTACAATGAAATAATCGGAAATAAAACATTTTACGAAGGATGGATAAAAAAAATTTTAAGAACAAATTGTTAAATTTTTAATGTCGTGGACTATAATTGAATTCATCTTTTTGGAAATTTTTTTTATTAGAGATCCAACAAGTCCACCTAAAGTACCT
The DNA here is from genome assembly GCF_017873625.1 of Methanobacterium petrolearium. Lineage (NCBI taxonomy): Archaea > Methanobacteriati > Methanobacteriota > Methanobacteria > Methanobacteriales > Methanobacteriaceae > Methanobacterium > Methanobacterium petrolearium. The sequence goes on from NZ_JAGGKL010000005.1 coordinate 199, forward strand.
AAAAATGAAAAAATAACTGCCATTCCAAGGAAGAAAAGTACCAACTGTAAAGGTGATGAAATATCACTATTGCTTGTATGTAAAACTATAATATATACGAAATAAAACAAAATTCCCAGCAGTAATCCACCTATCAATCCTGCAATAAATCCATTTATAATCCCATTTTTAAATCCATTATTTACAAGATATCCCACAACAATCCCCGAAACCAAAGTACCCCAGATAAGATCAAACCCAATTAAATAAAATTGTAAAACACCAAGTACCACAACCAAAACTGCCCCAATTATACTAAATCTCCAATTAATCATTCCTTTTTCATTTCCACTGACAGCCGCAGTTGATGAGTCATCATATGCTGACCCTGCTTTTTTATCCTTTACTAAGGACCCAATGATTCCACCTATAGCATCTAAAATTGCTGAAGTAGCCGCACTGAAAAGCGCGAACATGAAAATGTAATATACTACGTTGGGGAACGGTGGTAGGTTAAAATCAATTGTAATAAAGATTATAATTCCCAGTATAAATCCACCTATCAATCCTGTGATAATTCCATTTTTAGCTCCATTTTTATATCCGTTATTTACAAGATATCCCACAATTACCCCTGGAATAAAAATACCTATAAAAGCACCATATTCAACCCTTTTAAAAATCATTCCAACTACCACAACCAAAGCTGCCCCTATAATACAATATTTCCAATTTATCATCTCATTTTCAACTCCATATTGATTGCAAAATTGTTTTTATAATAGCTCAAAAACAGCCTCTGAATCAAGCGGGTTTAATAACCATATTGATTTCTTCTTTTAAGTGTGGTGTGATGTTAGGTCTATTTGTCTTCTTTTCCCAATGTTTTTTTTGTTACTCTGTTGTTTTCCAGTTCCGCAGATGATTCCTGGCTTATACTATGAATATTTGGAAGGAGATTTTGAAAGAAATTTTTCCCATTATTCTTCATAGTAATCCATTCAGTATTATATTAAGGATTGTTCCAGTGATCAGGGCAACGGATAACATTAGAACAACGGTTTTTAGCATGTCTTTAATGCCAATCTCTTTAATTAAGACTATAAACGTGGCAATACATGGGAAACTTGTTGCCAGAACAGTACAGGCCACAACAAGCTGGTTTGGACTTAAGTTTAAGGGTGCGAGCATGGCTGTTGCCAGATCTTTCCTTAAAAATCCCATGATCAATGCGTCAATGGCCTGATCTGGAAGTCCCAACATTTGTGACATGATGGGGGATAGTAAGTTAGAAAGAGCTCCCATCACTCCTATAAGGTACAAGATATTGATGGCCAGTATTCCCAGAAATACAAAGGGTAAAGCCTCTAACAGGAAACCCTTCACTCTCATCCAGGTTTTTTTAAGCAGAGTCTCCATATGGGGTATGCGGTAGGGAGGGATTTCAAAGAAAATTTCTGGACTTTCTCCTTTCAACAAAAAGTTTAAAATCGCTCCCAGTGTTATGAATAGTATTAGCAGTGTCCCATATACCATAATAATATATTGAATACCGTATTGGCCTAGTAAACCGATTATGACGGCGGTTTGGGCCATGCATGGGATCGATATGGCGATGAGTGTGGTGGCTATGAATTTTTCCCTTTTGCCTTCCAAGATTCGCGTTGAAAGCATGGCCGGGACATTACAACCAAAGCCAAGAATAATTGGTATGGTTGCATAACCATGCAACCCTAATTTATGCATTATACTGTCAAGCAGCACTGCAAGACGGGGAAGATATCCAAAATCCTCCAGGAAACCTAAAATAAAATAGAACGATAAAATATAGGGTAAAACAACGGCGAATATTACATATATTCCAGTGGTTAACAGGCCAAAGGAAGTTTCATACTCATATCCACTGCCTATTAAGATATCGTGGATGAAACCAGTGGGGATAGAGTTTTGCACTAAACTAGTGATGAATGGCCCGTAGTACTGGTAATATAATGGATCTAGAATATAGTTGATTAAAAACTCTCCGATCCCTATTATCACCTGCATGGTGACTAATAAAACGATTATTGCTATTATAATTCCTGAAAAAGGTTTTACTGATGCATCTTCTAATTTTTCCAGTAGGGAGGGGTGTCGGTGTTCTATCTTCTGAACTTCTGATAGTATCCCTCCTATAAAGGCCCATTTTTCACTATCATCCATTTTAGGGATTTTGGAAAGTTTTATATTCTTATTTAGTGTTATTTCGTTTATAATATTAACCAGGTCTTTTATTCCTTCACCAGTAACAGCTACTGCGGGAATAATTTTGAGTCCTATGATTTCTTGGAGTTTTTCTAGATTTAAGTGAATCCCTTTTCTTTTGGCAGCATCCCACATATTAAGTACAATCACAGTGGGAATATTTTTTTCTAGAATCTGAAGGGTGAGATAAAGGTTTCTCTCCAGGTTAGTGGCATCTAAAACATTGATGATTAGATCAGGGTTTTCATCAAAGAACATGTCCCTGGCTACTTCTTCAGCTTTACAGGAGGGAGATAACGAGTATGTTCCAGGCACATCTATGATGTTCATTTCATTTTTACCTATTTTAAGATGTCCTTTAGTGTATCCTACTGTGGTACCCGGATAATTCGATTGGATCACGTTTACTCCAGTTAATCTGGAGAAAACAACACTTTTACCCACATTGGGATTGCCCATCAGCAATATTTTCTTCAAATTTCTTCCACCCATACCTTTTTTGCCATTCCTCGGCCTATTGCCATTTTGAAGCCATCTATCTCCAGGACCACCGGGCCATGTAGTGGTGCTGAGCATGTTTTCCTAATTTTTTTCCCTTCACGAAGGTTCATCACTTCTAAACGATTTTTTAAACCAGGACCTCCTTCAATTTTTTTGATTGTTGCGGTTTTCCCATTTTCTAGTTCTACTAATGTGATCATGATACACCTTCAAATGTTAGATAAACCTAACTTTTCTTTTTCACATATTTATAATTTTAAGGTAGAATTGAATCGAAAATAATTAGTTGTTAATTTGTTTAATCAACGCATAAACGAGTATCTAAATTTATTTTCCAGATTATAAACCAATTATTTTGATTTTAAGGTTAATAGTATGTTATTACTTTATTTATGGTTTGATAGTTTTTATACTTTATTTTCTGTTGATAGTTTTTATGGGCTTGGGTAAAGTTTATATACTGTTTTGAATATATATTCATAACATGCCTAGGCCTCGAAGATTGAGTCGAATATTGGAAAAACCCAGAGTATGCAGGTTTTCTCCAGATATAGTTGGTCCAAATGAATTTGAACCATTAAATATCACAATGGAGGAGTTTGAATCATTAAGACTCAGTGATTATCAGAGTATCCGGCAAAAAAAGTCAGCAGAGATCATGGATATTTCTCAATCTACATTTCACAGAACTCTTAATTCAGCTCGTAAAAAAATCTCAAGGGCCTTAGTTGAAGGTAGAATAATCCAAATAAAAGGAGGAGATTATATTATGGATAAAAAAAGATATTTATGCAAAAATTGCGGTTTCGAATGGCAAAGTGCAAGTAAAGAATATGATAAATGTCCAGATTGTGATTCAGAAAACATTGAACTAATAAATCTAGAAGCAGGTTCCCAAATCTCCACAGCACAACCCGGATTAGGAAGAAGAAGGGGTGTTGCTGGTAGGGGTATGGGCTCTGGAAGAGGAGTTGGAATGGGTGCTGGGCCTCCAAGGGCATGTAAATGCCCTGAATGTGGTTATGAAGCCCCAAAAACTCCGGGAATCCCTTGCCGTGAATCAAAATGCCCTAAATGTGGTCTTCCACTTTGCGGTTCTGATTAAACTGTTCTTTAATGGAGGTAACAGAAATGGTATTAATATGTATTCCAAGTCTGGATCAGGGAGGTTTGAAAAGTAAAATATCCCAACACCTGGGAAAAACCCCCTACTTTGTTTTAATAAAATATGAAAATGACAAAATCGAAAATATTCAGATCTTAGAAAGTATGGCCAAACACGTTGGCGGTAACATGACTCCCGGTGAATTCATTGCTGGTTCAGGGGCTAATAAGCTTTTATGTGGTAATTTAGGGCCCAAAGCTATCCAAATGCTCCAAGCTGCTGGAATTGAGGTTTATACTGGGGCATCAGGAACAGTAATTGAAGCTTTACATGATTGGGAAGAAGGAAAACTAAAACTAGCTAGCATGGACTCTGCCTGTGCAGATGGCCACATTTAATCCAAATAATATTATGTCGGTAATTATTATACAATGTACCATTACAAATAGTGAGATGGTCTTTTGAAAGCAGAAGAAGAAACAATTTCGGAAGAAGAACAGAAAAAACTTATAATGCAACAGGATATAGCCATAATAAAACGAATGAACGATATTAACCACAAAATTGCTGTAATGAGCGGTAAAGGAGGGGTAGGAAAGTCAACCATAGCTGTTAACTTGGCAGTGGCCTTTGCTTTAAAGGGATACCATACTGGTTTAATGGATGTGGATCTCCACGGTCCAGATGTTCCACATATGTTAGGTGTTGAAAACGCGATTTTGCAGCAGTCACCCCTGGGTATATTGCCACTTAACGTAATGGAGAACTTGGATATTTTATCAATAGAGTTCATGTTACCATCCAAAGGATCGCCCATCATTTGGAGGGGTCCTAAAAAGACCGGTGCAATAAGACAGTTTTTATCTGATGTTTCATGGGGCAAACTCGATATGTTGATCGTTGATAATCCACCAGGAACTGGAGATGAACCTTTAACAGTTTTACAATCCATCAGTCCCCTGGATGGAGTGGTGATGGTTACCACTCCTCAGGAAGTTGCTGGTGAAGACGTTAGAAAATGTGTTAACATGGTTAAAGGGCTGAAAATCCCGGTTTTAGGTATCATAGAGAACATGTCTGGTTTCACCTGCCCTCACTGCAAAAAAGAAATTAATATTTTTGGAAAAGGTGAAGGAAAGGAACTTTCAGAAGAATTGGAGATACCTTACCTAGGAAGCCTACCCCTGGAAACGCAGGTTAGAGAAAAATCTGACCAGGGAAAACCATTCATTCTCTCTGATCAAGAGTCTGAAATATCTAAGAAGTTCATGGAAATAGTTTCCAAGATTGAAAACACGATTTCTAATAAAAGAGGTGATTAGATGAAAGTAGCGATAGCTGCTAACGGTGGAAGCCTGGATTCCCAGGCCAGCCCTGTATTTGGAAGATGTTCTCATTTAATTGTGGTTGATTTGGTGGATGGGGATTTTAAAGATGTTAAGATAATACCCAACCCTGTTACAACTGAGGGGGGAGTGGGTATAAAAACTGCCAGAATGGTGGGAAATGAAGGGGCAGAGGCTATTATATCAGGATCTGTTGGTCCTAACGCCTTTGAAGTTTTAACACAACTGAGTATAAAAACTTACCAAATGGTACCAGGGACAGTTGAAGAAAATTTAACCCTCCTATCCCAGGGAAAGCTGCAAACTTTGGATCCATCTGCCAGAGGACGCAGAGGTGGTATGGGGGGAAGAGGTGGAGGAAGAAGGTAGTTATAAGTCAAATTTAGAAATTTGGCTTTTTCAAATTCCACACCTAATCAAGTAATTAAATTGAATCAAAGAACGTTAAATTTGTACGAAATAGTCATATAGACGTACGAACATAACTTCACCTTCGTAAAGGTGTCAATTAGTTAATTGAAGGAATTTCTCATGAAAATTGCAATAACTGGTGGAAAAGGTGGTACTGGAAAATCAACCATAGCCACAGCCCTGGCCCTAGAACTGTCAACTGATAATAAGGTATTATTAGTTGATGCTGATGTTGAATGTCCGGATGATCATATAATTCTGTCAACCACCCGTGAAAAAGTGGGAGATGTCCATGCTATTCTTCCAAGTTTTGATCAGGAAAAATGTTTAAAATGTGGACGCTGCTCTGAAGTCTGCAAGGAAAACGCAGTTGTCTTTATTAAAGACAAATACCCATTCATAGTAAGTAAACAGTGCAATGGTTGTGGGGCTTGTATTTTGACCTGTCCTTCCGGAGCATTGACCGAAGGGCAACAAGTAATTGGGGCTATATACCAGGGCAAATGCCAACAGCCATACCTAAAGCAGGAACATGATCTCCTCCTGCTCTGGGGTGAGATGGAAGTTGGTTGTGAAAACACCTCCATGGTGGTCAACGCTACCAGAGAATATGCTGAAAATAGAACTTCTGATTATGATTGCATGTTGATAGACACAGCAGCAGGAACACATTGCAACGTTATTTCGGCAATGGTTGATGTTGATTTGGCTCTTGCAGTGGCAGAACCAACTCCTCTGGGAAGACATGACCTAGAACTTATCCTTCAACTGTTAAAAATCATGAAAGTATCCACCAAAATCATCGTTAACAGATCAGATATAGGTGAATTGAAACTCATTGAAGAGGTTTCCCAGGAGAATGATGTGCCTATAATTCAAAAAGTTCCATATGAAAGAGATATATTAAAAAAACACTCTCGAGGTCAGCCAGTGATTCATAAAAATATTGAAGAACTCGCTTATGTTTTATCAGAAAAATCATGAAGGGTGCAAAAAATGAAAACCATTACTGTACTATCCGGAAAAGGAGGCGTTGGAAAAAGCACTGTAACTGCATCTTTATCTGTAATGCTTGCAAATGATAATAAAATGGTTGCAGTTGACTGTGATGCTGATGCACCCAATTTAGCTCTTGTTTTGGGTCTTGAGGATGATGATTTTGACAGTTGGGAATCCCTGACAACTGGTGAAAAAATTCAATTGTCTGAAGAGAAGTGTAAGTCACTTAAATTCTGCCCCAAATGTCAGGGTCTTCAAAAATGTGTAGATGCTTGTAAATATTCGGCAATCACCTGGAACCAGGAAAAAGATCTGCCTGAGATAAATGACCTGTTATGTGTTGGATGTGGAGCTTGTGTACTAGCCTGCCCAGTAGAGGCTCTTACTCTTAAAAAGGTTGAAAATGGCAGGATAGGTGTTGGACAAACTCGATATGGATTCCCCATAGTCTCTGGACAGTTAAAAATAGGGGAATCCGGTTCGGGTAAGGTGGTAAATGAGCTTCGAAAGAAGGCTTCTGAAATTGCCGAAGATATCCAGGCAGATTACATGATTTTGGATGCGGCAGCGGGGATTGGCTGCCCAGTCATTGCCTCAGTAAGGGGCAGTGATTATGTCATACTAGTAACTGAACCCACTCCTGTAGCATTTTGGGATCTTAGCAGGGCTATAGAATTGGTAGATCATTTCAATATCCCATGTGGAGCAGTTATCAATCGTTGTGGAATTAACCGGGACTTCACCTACCAGTTACAGGACTATTTTAGGGATAACGACATCCCGTTGTTAGGAACTATACCCTATGATATCAGATTTGTGGAGGCACTAGTTAATTTAAAACCCGCAGTAATCTATGAACCCAATTTTAAAAAAGTTTTTGAAGAAATAATGGATAATTGTTTGTTGGATATGAAGAATATCTTTTAATACTTCCATTATGGGGGCTAAGTTTAATAATGGAGAAAAAGACTTTAAATAAGTTTGAAAGGTTAAAAAAAGGTGAAAGAGCAGCGAAGTATGCTACTCTTATCAACTTTGCCCTAAGTATTATGAAAGGAGTTTTTGGGCTATTATCAGGTAGTGTAGCTCTCATAGCTGATTCGATTAATTCTTTTTCTGATATATTTGCTTCTTTAGCCGTTTATATAGGTCTTAAACTTTCGCAACGCAAACCCGACCAAAAGTTCCCTTATGGTTATTACAAGGCAGAAACATTGTCTTCTCTTGTCATTGCAGGAGTTATCGTTTTCAGTGGTCTGGAAATTGTAATAGAATCTGTGCAGGGAATAATTAATCCCCAACCATTGAAAATACCATTTATTGCCATTTTAGTCGCTGCTATTTCAGTCGCTGTTTCCTTCCTCATGTCCCGTTACAAGCAGAAGGTGGGCAAAGAAATAGAATCCCCTGCTCTTTTGGGTGATGCAAAACACAGTCTTATTGATGTTTTTGCATCTGTACTGGTTTTTGTAGGGGTATTGGGATCATATGTAGGTTATTTAAGTCTACAGGGAGTTGCTGGGTTATTAGTGTCTATTTTGATAATCTGGATGGGTTTGAAGATTGGTAAAAACGCTGTTTTGGTACTTTTAGATGCTACCTTAAACCCTGAACGGGTGGAACAAATTAAAAAGCTTGCTTTATCTGTAAATGGAGTGGAAGGTGTCCATGAAGTTCGAGTAAGAAGTTCTGGACCTTACATTTTCTCTGAACTCCACCTTGAGACAAAAAAAGATTTATCAGTTGAAAAAGCCCATGAAATTTCGGAAAAAGTAGAAAAAACCATCAAAAATGAAATTAAAGAACTAGAAACACTTCTGGTCCAGATAGAACCGGCTAAGAAGGATACCATGAGGTATGCTCTTCCAGTGGACACAAATGAAGGTCTGCAATCAGAACCATCATCACATTTTGGGAAAGCATCATATTTCCTGATATGGGATGTTCGTAATGGTGAAATTAAGGATTATCAGATCAGAGAAAACCCTGCAAAAGACATTGAAAAAAAGAGAGGAATAAAAGCTGCAGAATTCCTGGTTAAAGAGAATGTGGATGTGATTTTAAGCCATGAACTTGGTGAAGGTCCAAAATATGTTCTTTCTGAGTCCCTCATACACTTTTTAACTCCAGAAGGTACAACAACTGGAGAAATCATGGATAATGCTCAGAAGATGATGGAATAAGTTGATTGAATGAAAATAACTATACTGTATGATAATAACTGTCGTCCTGGTTTTAAAGCTAGTTGGGGTTTTTCTTGCCTGGTAGAAACAGATAAAAACACAATAATCTTTGACACTGGCTGGGATGGTAATATATTACTCCACAATCTGGGGTTAGCCAATGTTCAATTAGAAAAAATTGATGGGGTTGTACTTTCCCATGCACACTGGGATCATATTGGTGGTTTGAACCATATCCTTCCTTTGATGAGGAAACCCAAGGTTTTACTCTTAAAATCATTTTCACAAAATCTGAAGCAGGAACTAAGAACTAAAACAGAAGTTTTAGAGGTTAAAGATCCTCAAATGATAGTTGATGGTGTGTGGACAACTGGAGAACTGGGAAATCAAATAAAAGAACAGTCGCTGGTTGTGGAGATCCCGGAAATGGAAGGGGAAGTTCCGGGCAAAGTTCTAATAACTGGATGTGCCCATCCTGATCTAAAATCCATAATTAAAACAGCTCAAAATGTTGGTAAAGGGGATTTAAAAGCGTTAATTGGGGGTTTGCATGATTCAAGGGAACTGGGAATGATGGGAAAATTTGAACTGTTAGTTCCATGTCACTGTACTCAGAGAAAGGATGAAATCCGCAGTAAATACCTTAATTCTTATGAAAAATGTGCTGCTGGAGATGTGTTTAAATTTGGAGAAATTGACTAGGGAAATTGAATAATTTATTTTAATTTTATTGACCATCGCTTGTGTTTTAAACATGAAATGGTTACTAATTTATTCAGATTGACCTTTTTTTGGATTTTTAATCAATTTGGTAACACTTTTTATATGGTCCCCCTGAGATTTAACCTCAGCTATAAGGTTATCCAAGAGATTTTGTGTCATGGGAACAGGATAACTTCTAAATACGTAGGATTCCATCATCAAATCCAGGGCTCTTTCTTCAGCCAGACTTAAGTTGTGTCGTTTATACTTTTGGCTTTCATGAAATAGGATGTTATCTTCCAGGGGCAAATCAGTTACTTCATCACCTAAATCAGTTCCAGGTATGGGTTCGGCAATGCTTATGAAATAATCATCTAACATTAACTCATCTGCCAGATCAAGTGTGTCCTGGAAGTCTTCTTCCTCTTCTGTGGGGTAAGCAACAATAAAAGAACCAGCAGTTTTTATATTGTGTTTACGAGCCATTTTCACTGCTTCCCGAACCTGATCCACAGTGATACCTTTTTTCATATGGCGAAGAATTTGGTCACTGCCGGATTCAATCCCAAAAAAAACCCATCCATTGCTGTACTTACTAATAGCCTCTAAAATGTCATCACTAATCAAATCAACCCTAATATCCGGTATAGTAAGATTTTTAGGTCCTGTGAGGTTGGATATTCCTTGTAAAAGTTCGATAAAGGCTTCTTCATCCACATTTTTGAATTTGCCACTTCCATAAAGTGAACCTGTACCTCCACTTATGGCAATTTTCTTGGCTCCTTTTTTTAAGAAATGCTTAACTTCACGGAGTATATCTTCTAAAGGACGACTTCTCACTTTTCTCCCGAAAAAACAGGGCACTCCACAGAATCCGCAGTTGCCAGGGCAGCCACGATGAGTTTCCAGATAAACATTGGCTCCTCTGATGTTTTCAGATGAGATATCGGTTGGAACTAGTGATAATTGTTTATCCAAAGATGCAGGGGATCCTGAACTTGTAGTTATAATCTTGCCATTTTCATGGAAGGCAACACCTTCCAAATCTTTAAAATCAGAGCCTTGAAGGGTGGAAGTCTCAATTTTTTCAAGTATGGATTTTTTCTCAAAAACTCTTAATATATTATATATGGTATTTTCACCCTCACCCACCACCACCAGATCCACAGAAAGACACCTAAAAATTAGTTCAGGGGACAGTGTTACTGGGCCACCAATGATTTTGAAGGCATTTATGTCATTCAATTCTTCTTGATATTTAAGTAAGTGGATGGTGGATTGGAGACTTAAAAAAATAATATCGGTATTTATCTCCTGGTTAAATCCTTTTTGAAGTTTTACACTAAAACCGTGTTTTTGGAGAATTCCGGCTATTAGTAAGGCACCGTAACTATAAAATTCAGGAGTCAAAACAGTTATTGTTGGTTTATGGCTCATTTTATCACAAAATATAATAAATCTAAGCAAGTTATGCGGATAAAAACATATTCTAATATTTGAAAATTATTTTTTTTAAGAGATTATATTATTCAATATTTAAATTCATTATAACTGAAGAATTTTATTGGGTTTTCGGCATCTGTTTTTATTTTTTCCTTACCCCAAAGAAGTTTATGGCTTCAATTAGATCCTGAAATGCTATTAACTCTGTTTTTAACACATCTTCCTGACTTAGGGTACCGCTCATTTCCCCATCAACACTAAGTTTATCTGGACCTCTGGCTACAATACGATCTACTCCATCCCTACATAGAATTTCTTCTGCCTTTTTGTCATGAACAAAAGCTCTTCCAGGTAGGATAACTGTTTCCTTTAATTCATTCAGATCAATATCTTCCAGATCTTTCTGGGTGATAAGACAGCTAATATCCTGATCCACTACAACCACGTTAACCAGGTCTGAAGCCCCCATTATGTCAAATATATGTTCAATGAATGGTCCGGCAACATTACCTGATATGATGGTTGCTTCTGAAGTGACATCGGATAAAATATCAAGATATTCTTTGTCATTATCTTTGGCAAGGGCAAAAGGGGTATTGTTTTCTGGATCACATAAAGGGGTACCAGTTACTCTGAGATTGAACTCCTGGTTTATGCTGCGCACCAGTTCATCAAATTCCTGCAGGCTATGTGGAGTTACTCCTTCGATTAGGGGTTCGTTTCCAAGTATAAGGCCTTGATTACGGAAATTAGCAAATCTCATCATGATAAATGCCTTGGCTCCCCATTCTTCCAAATCAGCACAGGTTTTCCTTAGATCTTCCCCATCATTTACACCGGGAAGGATTACTGCAGCTGCATGGACTTCACAATTTTCAGAAAATATCTTCAAAGCATCAAGAGATGCCTGAGGGTTCTTGTCACCCATCCACGTTTTCCTAAGCTCGGGGTTGGTGGAAAATACAGTAAAAGTGACTTCTTCTACGCCGTGGGATATGAGATCATTGGCCATCTGTGGGTTATCAATCCCTTTTCCACTGGTGTAACCCAGGTGAATGGGAATATTCCACTGGGAAAATGCGGAGGTAATGTCTAAAAGGTAGGGATAACAACTCACGTCTCCCCCACCACTGATGTTTATTTTAAAATCATCTTCCCCATAATTTCCCATCATCATGGATGTTTTGACCGAGTTTATGACCATAAAAGGAGGTATAAATTCGTTTTTTGATTCTCGCACCCCTGTAGTGCACTGTTCACAACCAAAAGTGCCTGGTAGGCATGATTTGCATCCGAGGGGATCCCCATCTTTAACCTTCCGGAAATAACAGTATTTGCAGAATCCTCTACAATCTTTACCTGGTATTCCACCCACATCAGCGATTATTTGCATAATATCAATGTTTCACACGTTATAATATTGTAAAATAAGATTTTTTTAGTGTTCCGATATAATAAGGAGTTATTATAATACACCGACATAAGTTTACAATATAGTCACTTATAAGTCTTTCTATTTAATTCAAGAAGAAACTTTAATACATATCTAAAGGTAAACGGAGAGTCGTATATCAAATTGTACCATGGGGTCTTTGAACCCCGTGTGAACAGGCTTGTTTCCTGTTTACAAGCGAATTGGTGCAAAGAATTGGTATGCAAGAATCTGTAGGAGGGAAAAAATGGCAAAGTTTGAAGATAAGGTCGACTTGTACGATGACAGAGGCAATCTAGTCGAAGAACAGGTCCCCATAGAAGCCTTAAGTCCATTGAAGAACCCTGCAATCAAAGGGATTGTACAAGGTATCAAAAGGACTGTAGCAGTGAACCTCGAAGGTACAGAAAATGCTTTGAAAACTGCAAAAGTTGGTGGACCAGCATGTAAGATACTGGGCCGAGAACTTGATCTGGACATTGTAGGGAATGCTGAAGCTATTGCAGCTAAAGCAAAGGAAATGATACAGGTCGAAGAAGGTGACACTACCAACGTTGAACTGTTAGGTGGAGGAAAAAGGGTATTAGTCCAAATTCCACATGCCCGGTTTGAAGCAGCAGCTGAATACTCAGCCGCACCTCTGGTAACTGCTAATGCATTTATCCAGGCTATAATTGACGTTTGTGACGTCGATATGTACGACGCTAACATGGTCAAAGCAGCCATCCTGGGACGATATCCACAGTCTGTGGAATACATGGGTGGAAACATAGCAACCATGTTAGACATACCACAGAAACTGGAAGGTCCAGGATATGCTCTGCGTAACATTCTGGTTAACCACGTGGTAGCCGCAACCCTGAAAAACACCATGCAAACATCTGCTCTATCCAGCATCCTGGAACAATCAGCTATGTTTGAAATGGGTGACGCAGTCGGGGCATTTGAAAGAATGCACCTATTAGGACTGGCTTATCAGGGAATGAACGCCGACAACATGGTTTTTGACTTGGTTAAAGATAATGGTGCCACTGGTACTGTTGGATCAGTCATAGAATCCACGGTGGAAAGAGCAAAAGCTGATGGTGTAATCGGTGTAGAAAAAGATCTGAACGGATTCAGCGTCTATGGAACCGATGACCTGGCTAAATGGAACGCATACGCAGCTGCTGGACTCATAGCAGCCACCATGGTAAACCAGGGTGCTGCTCGTGCAGGACAAGGTGTTTCATCAACCATTCTATACTACAACGACATTCTAGAATTCGAAACTGGACTACCAAGCGTAGACTTCGGTCGAGCTGAAGGTGTAGCTGTAGGATTCTCTTTCTTCAGCCACTCTATATATGGTGGTGGAGGTCCTGGTATCTTTAACGGAAACCACATCGTGACTCGACACAGTAAAGGGTTTGCCATACCATGTGTGGCAGCAGCCATGGCATTAGACGCCGGTACCCAAATGTTCTCACCTGAAGCAACCTCCGGACTTATCAAAGAAGTTTACAGTCAAGTAGACGCGTTCCGAGAACCACTGAAATACGTGAACGAAGCAGCAGCGGAGATAAAAAACCAAGTCTAAAAATAAATCCAAATTTGGGGGTAAATAACTAAATGGACATCGAAATATTCCCACACAGACTTTTAAGCACTGAAACCACTGAAAAGTTGTTAAACGACTTGGAAGGAGTAGAAGGCATTAAAAGAATGGTAATACAAGGACAAAGACTCCCTCCAGAAGAAATAAACCCTGAACGGAGATTCATTACCATTAAAGGTGAAAAAGTGGATCTGCAGGTTAAAACAGGGAGAGTTCTGATGGAAATAGAGGAAGAAGACATCATTGAAGAATTGAAACCCATATGTGAGAATCATCTCCCCTTTGGTTACAACATACACGTTGGAACCTTCATAAGGAAGAAGAAGACTGTCACCGACGACATGAAATACGGAAAATCAGTTGATGAAATCCCTGATGAAATGGTTGGGTTAACAGATCAAAACGCACAACTCAGTGAAAGAGCAACTATTATCAAAAAGAAGGATTAAAATGATTGGCAAATGCACTCACGTTGTTGATTGTAGAGAAACGATGGGAATGGGTGAAGGAGGCGGAATAGCCCAGCGTGGGACATTTGCAGAGTGTGGAAATGAAGTACTGGCCATAGCAATGTCTCCAGGAAGGAGACACATAACTAAACCAGTATGCGAAATAACTTTTGCACTGCGAGAAGCAAACATTTTGACCAGCACACTGGTCCTGAACGCAGGAGCAGGAGTACCTCAAGACGCACCCACTGCCGGTGGAGGCAGTCTTTTTGGACTGACTCCCAAGGAGAAAGAACAAATAAAAAGGTTCAAACTTGTGGTAGTACATCTGGGAGGGGTTAAACATCACATAATATACAAGGCCCGCCTGATTTTACGTCATGTAAATCGGCCATGTATCATTATATGCGAATACCCCGTGGACTTTGAGGATTTCGCAAAGATCGGTGTCAAAACCAAAGCAGTTATGCCCGAAGAACCTAAAACCAAAGGTGAAATTGTGGACATAATAAGCGGAGTTATAAGAGGAGAAACCTGTCCCCAAGAGAAATTGGATGAAATTATTAGAAAGGTGAGATTAGCATTAGGAGGTGCATGAATATGGCACAATATTACCCTGGAACCAGTAAGGTAGCAGAAAACCGAAGAAGATTCTGCGACCCAAATGTAGAATTAGAAAAATTAAGGGAGATCTCCGACGAAGATGTAGTTAATATATTAGGTCACAGAGCTCCTGGTGAAGAATATCCCAGTGTACACCCACCTCTTGAAGAGATGGATGAACCTGACGATGCCATCAGAGAAATGGTTGAACCATTAGACGGTGCAAAAGCCGGTGACCGAGTACGATACATACAATTCGCAGACTCCATGTACTTTGCTCCAGCCCACCCATTCTTAAGGTCAAGAGCTTATCTATGTAGATTTAGAGGAGCTGACGCTGGTACCCTATCAGGACGGCAAATTATAGAAACCCGTGAAAGAGACCTGGAAAAAGTTGCCAAAGAACTACTGGAAACTGAATTCTTTGACCCAGCTCGAAGCGGTTTCAGAGGAAAAACTGTACACGGACACTCCCTAAGACTTGACGAAGACGGTATGATGTTCGACATGCTGCGAAGACAGGTCTACAACAAATCCACTGGAAAAGTTGAAGGAGTCAAAAACCAGATTGGTGACGAACTCGACGAACCAATAATACTGGGAGAACCACTGGATGAAGAAAAACTCAAAAGCATAACCACCATCTACCGTAAAGATGGTGAAGCTTACCGAGACGACACTGACGCAGTAGAAATACTACACAGAATACACGTACTGAGATCCCAAGGTGGATTCTGTCCTGAATAAGGAGGTGGAAAAATGGCTGACAAAATGTTTATAAGAGCATTAAAGGAAAAGTTCGAAGAAGCCCCTGAAGATAAAACAACCACCTTTTACAAATATGGAGGATGGAGACAATCCGAAAGGAAAAGGGAATTCGTGGAAGCTGGTAAAGAAGTAGCAGCTAAACGTGGAATCCCACAATACGACCCAGATGTGGGTACACCTCTAGGACAAAGGGTATTAATGCCCTACCAGGTTTCCACAACCGACACCTTTGTAGAAGGTGACGACCTTCACTTCGTAAACAACGCCGCCATGCAGCAGTTCTGGGATGACATCCGAAGAACTGTTATCGTGGGATTAAACACTGCACATAATGTTATAGAAAAAAGGTTAGGTAAAGAAGTTACCCCTGAAACAATCACCCACTACCTGGAAACTGTAAACCACGCAATGCCTGGTGCAGCAGTTGTCCAAGAACACATGGTGGAAACCCACCCTCTACTAACTGCCGACAGTTACGTGAAAGTGTTCACTGGTAACGACGAAATTGCTGATGAAATCGACCAGAGATACGTCCTTAACATCAACAAAGAGTTCCCAGAACACCAAGCTGACGTCCTCAAAGCAGAAGTAGGAGATGGAATGTGGACGGTTGTACGTATTCCAACCATTGTATCCCGAACCTGTGACGGTGGTACCACCTCACGATGGTCCGCTATGCAAGTTGGTATGTCAATGATTTCTGCCTACAAACAGGCTGCAGGTGAAGCCGCTACCGGTGACTTTGCATACGCAGCAAAACACGCAGAAGTTATCCACATGGGTACTTACCTACCTGTAAGAAGAGCTCGAGGAGAAAACGAACCTGGAGGAATTGCCTTCGGATTCCTGGCTGACATCTGTCAGTCCTCCCGAAAACACTGGGAAGACCCTGTCCGAGTAACTCTGGACGTTGTGGCCTCTGGTGCCATGCTATACGACCAGATCTGGCTAGGATCTTACATGTCTGGTGGTGTTGGATTCACCCAATACGCTACCGCTGCCTACACTGACAACATCCTCGACGACTTCACCTACTATGGTAAAGAATACGTCGAAGATAAATACGGTGGAATCACGGAAGCACCAAACACACTGGACACTGTACTGGACGTAGCATCTGAAGTAACATTCTACGGTCTCGAACAGTACGAAGAATACCCAGCACTCTTAGAAGACCAGTTCGGAGGATCACAGAGAGCAGCTATCTGTGCTGCAGCATCTGGTTGTTCCACTGGATTCGCTACCGGAAACGCTCAAACTGCTCTAAGTGGATGGTACCTATCAATGTACCTGCACAAAGAACAGCACAGCAGACTCGGTTTCTATGGTTACGACCTACAGGACCAGTGTGGAGCATCCAACGTGTTCTCAATTAGAGGAGACGAAGGATTACCACTGGAACTAAGAGGAGCTAACTACCCCAACTACGCCATGAACGTGGGTCACCAGGGTGAATACGCTGGTATCTCACAATCAGCACACATTGCCCGTGGAGACGCCTTTGTGCTTAACCCACTGGTCAAAATTGCCTTTGCCGACAAAAACCTAATCTTCGATTACACCGAAGTAAGGTCTGAATTCGCTAAAGGTGCACTAAGAGAATTCGAACCAGCCGGAGAAAGAGCTCTCATTTCCCCAGCCAAATAAATAGGTGTTATTAACACCTATTTTTTTATTTATTTAAAAAAAGGAGGATAAAATATGGACCCTACGAGTATGATAGCAGGATTAGGTGTTGTTGCTCTAATGGGAGCTGCCGCAACCATTGCTGGTGCTGCAGAGGACTTAGAGTCTGATGTAGGATCACAGAGTAACCCTAACTCCCAGGTGCAACTGGCACCCCAGATGGGTAACCTTCACAGGATGATAAACAAAGCTGTTTCAGGTGAACCTGTAGCTTTTGGTACTTGGGCAGGCATAGCCGGTTCTGTAGCTTTTGTTCTTATGGGATCACTGCAACTACCAGTTATAATGTCAATAGCTGGAGGAGCAGCTATAGCAGCTTTAGTTCACACAGTATATGCCACAACATCTCACTTGGGAAGAATAGTAAGTCAATCACAATTTAATCAACCATTATTCATGGATGTTGTTACCCAACACTTAGGACCAATAGCTGGTCATGGATTTATAGTATCTTTCTGTATAGTAGGATTATCATATTTGATGACTTTAAACTTACCAGGCTTCGCTCACCCATTTGCACTGCCCTTCCTGGCAGTATTGTGGGGAATAACCATCGGCGCCATAGGTTCATCAACAGGAGACGTTCACTATGGTGCTGAAAGGGAATACCAACAGTATCCATTTGGTGGTGGTATTCCAGTAGCCATTCACGGTGACATAACCCGAAATGCTGAACTAGGTGCCAGAAACTCCATTGATGTTGTTTATTTCTGTGCCAAGTTTGGTGGACCTGTAACTGGATTTGCTTTTGGACTCATAGTATTCCTCAGCTTCTGGATCACAATAGTTTTCGGAGCTGCTGGAGGAATAGTTGCAGGTATTGTGATAGTCTTACTCTTAATATACATCAACAATAGAATTGAAGTATTTGCCAGAAACAAATACGGACCATACAAGGAATAAGGAGGTTTTAAGATGGACCCATTATTAATGATCGGCGCTGTAACCGTTGCCGGTGTCCTCATTGGTGGAGGTGTACACTTTTTACCAGTGGGTGGTGCCCCAGCAGCTATAGCAACAGCAACAGGTGTGGGAACCGGTACAGCCATGCTAGCAGCTGGTTCAGCCATGACCGGACTCATCACCGCAGCAGCCATGACTGGATCTCCACTATGGTTGATCTTAGCAGGGGGAGCTGTTGGTTCCATGCTCATGATCGGTGTCACCATGATGGTAGGTAACTGGGTATATGTATTTGGTGTAGGAACCGTACCCGCATCAGCAAAAGTGGAAACCGACCCATTGACAAAATATAATCAAGAGAAATATGTAAGCCCTGGAACTGAAGGACATGGAATACCCACTGTATGTTTTGTTAGCGGAATAATAGGTGGACTATTAGGTGGTATAGGTGGTGGACTTGCTTACTGGGCAGTCTATGAATCACTGGTAACCCTACCTGCATATGCGCCACTAATTGCCGGACAAGTATCAACGCTTGCAGTAATGGTTGCAGGATCTTTTGCTTTAGGACTATTCTTTGTCAACTCAGTAATTGCTTCATACAATATTGGAGGAACCATAGAAGGGTTCCACGACCCTAAATTCAAAAGAATACCTAAAGGAGCTCTGGCATGTCTCATTGCATCCTTAGTAAGTGGACTTATAGGAGTATTACTACTTAAAGGAGGTGTCTTCTAATGTCAGTAGCAGCAGGAGGCGGCGGTGAACCCGCAATAGACCCAAAAAAGACCGCAGCTTTAGGAATAATCGGAGGATTCGTTGGTATATATCTCACACCATACTTCGGTGTGATAGGACCACTTTTAGCAGCATTAGGTGCAGTATGTGCCATAATATGGGGTGCTGATGCCATAGGCAGAGTAGCCAGTTACGGTTTAGGTACTGGTGTACCCTCTATTGGATACATGTCACTGGCTGTTGGTGTTATCGGCACATTAGCCGGTCTTGCCGGCGGAATAATGCTTGGCTCAACATATACAATCATTGCCCCTCTACTGGGAGTAGTTCTATCAGTAATTCTTGGTGGAGTGATTGCCATAGTTGGTAAGAAGGTTGTGGGAATGAAAATACCGGTTCTGGTGACTGGTACAATGGAGCTCACTGGTGCCGCTGCACTATCAATAATCGGATTTTCAGCAGCCATTGCAGGAAATTATAGCATGGCATCCATTGCACAATCTGTAGTTGCCACTGGTTTCATTGGACTCCTATTTATCATGAACACCATGGCTATCCAACATCCATTCAACGCCTGTTTAGGACCACAAGAAAACAGAGTGAGAACCCTGAAACTTGCAGCAGCTACAGGATTCATATCAATGGCTATAGTAGGTATCTTAGGAATGGGCTCTACTGATGCATGGTGGCTTATCGCTATCATTGGTGCCATAGCCTGGTTTATATCCATTAGAATGTTCCTACAAGCATCCAAAGACGAAGCAGCATCTGTTGCATGGTCTGGACTGTGGCCTAAAGAAGAGGAACACTAGGAGGAATAAAAATGGAAATGTTACCACTCGTACAAGTAGTTCCTGAAATGAACCTAACCATTGACCCTTCCACGGGTATGGTTGGCGCAGCTGTAGGTGGCGCCGTCATTGTATCCATGGATGGAATAAACGAACAACTAAATGAATTAGAGGTTGCAGTAGAAGATGTATACACAGCCCTTGATCCAACTACCGTGTCTGAAGGTGCATATCCTGGAAGAGAAGGAACATACCTAACTGCCGGTACAATTACCAACATGGTATATGGATTTATATTAGGGCTTGTACTACTGATAGCCCTATTGTTATAGGAGGTGTTAAAGTTGGCTGAAAAGAAATCACCAGCAGAAGGATGGCCTGTAATAAACGGGGACTATGAAGTAGGAGACCCTGAAAGTCCTGTTGCAGCCACAACACTGGCTTCTCACATCGAAAGTATTCCTGTAGATGCTGGAGCCGCCATAGCAGGACCCTGCAAAACTGAAAACTTAGGAATAGAGAAGATGCTTGCAAATCTCATCTCAAACCCCAACATCCGGTTTTTGATCCTGACTGGATCAGAAGTGCAGGGACACATCACTGGTCAGAGTATAGAAGCTTTACATGCCAATGGTGTTGACCCTGAAAAAAGGAAAATCGTCGATGCAACTGGAGCTATTCCATTCATAGAAAACATACCCGATGAAGGAATCGAACGATTCCAACAGCAAATGGAACTTGTAAGCATAATTGACGTAGAGGACGCTGCTACCATACAGTCCAAAGTCAAAGAATGTATTGACAAAGATCCAGGAGCTTTTGAAGAAGAAGCAATGGTCATAGAAGTGGAAGAAGGCGATGGCGAAGAAGAAGAAGGTGAAGAAATACCACCAGTCGCCCCTGAAACAGCTTTAATCGAGGCAAGAATGCGTAACATCCAGACCCAAGTGAAATCCATTGGTGGTCTTAATAGGATGGCCGCAGGTATGTACGCCGGAAAAGTTCAGGGAATAATGGTAGGACTGATCTTCATCCTGACTATTGGAACCATACTGCTCTTGAAATAATGGGGGTTTTTAGATGTTAATATCAAACAAACCTAATATTCGAGGCATAAGAAAAGTAGCAGCAGATGTAAAATATCGAACCCAACTCATTGGAAGGGATCAGAGACTGTTCTCAGGACTCATAGCCACCAGAATTTATGGTATGGCTATAGGTTTCATAATAGCAGTTATCCTGGTAGGTATTCCAGTATTATGGGCAGCATATATGGGGGCCTAAAATATGGCTGACGAAGAAAAAACCGCTATACCTCGTGTTATAGTCCCTGTAGATGAGTTCAACAAAGCTAATGAAAGATTAGATGAAATGGATGAAAAAGTTGAATTCACTTGGGGTGAAATGAACCAGAGAGTTGGTCAGCAAGTAGGCAGGGATATTGGTATTTTATATGGAATAATAATAGGACTAATAATCCTGTTGGTGGCATTCAAAGTAGTGAAAGTAGGATATATCCTATCCGCCTTTGGAGGCGTCTAATTCAAGGAGGTTTACGTATGATAAGGTTTGACAAGGAACAAGTGGTTATAGATGTTGCTGGTGTCAAAGTAGGTGGACAACCAGGTGAATACCCCACAGTTTTAGCTGGAACCATCTTTTACGGTGGACACAACATAATAAGCGATGAAAAAGCAGGTGTCTTTGATAGAGACGCAGCAGAAGAAAGAATAAAAACTATGGAAGAAATGCAGGACGTCACCGGAAACCCATGTATCGTCCAGACCTTTGGTGCAACAGCCGAAGCAATGGTTAAATACCTGGAATTTGTGGGTGAGGTAACTGACGCACCATTTATGATTGACTCAACTTCAGCAGATGCTAAAGTTGCCGGTGCAAAATACGCTGATGAAGCTGGACTGGCTGAAAGGGCTATTTACAACTCCATAAACATGGCTTCCGAAGCTGATGAACTGCAAGCTGTTGCAGACACCGATATATCAGCATCCATCGTTCTGGGATTCAACCCCATGGCACCAGGTGTAGAAGGTAAAATAGATATCTGGGAAACTGGTGGAAGCGCTATAGATAAAGGACTTATGGAAATGGCTGAAGAGTGTGGAATCACCAAACCATTCATGGATGTTGCTATAACTCCATTGGGTCAAGGTGCAGGACCAGCCCTCAGGACTTCATACGCTGTTAAAAGCAAATGGGGATTACCTGTGGGTAGTGGTATCCACAACGTGCCATCTGCATGGGACTGGCTACGAGGATACAAAAAACCTGTGGACAAAGGTGGACAAGGACACGCAGAAGCTTGGCCTGTTTGTGACGTAGGATCCAACCTGATACAGCAAACTGTGGGTGGAGACTTCGTATTATTCGGTCCTATTGAAAACGCATCAATGGCTTTCCCAGCTTGTGGTATGGCTGATATCTTCATGGCTGAAGCAGCAGTAGATCTCGGAACCGAACCTGTTGAAGAACACCCATTCTTCAAACTGTTATAGGTGTATAACACCTATACAACCTATTTTTTTTATTTTTTGAGAAAATTAGTTCAATGATTCTTTTTAATGAGTGATATTCGTTATTTCTAAAATAATGAAAATGTTTTATCTTCAGTTAGGGAA
Source organism: Methanobacterium petrolearium (assembly GCF_017873625.1). NCBI lineage: Archaea > Methanobacteriati > Methanobacteriota > Methanobacteria > Methanobacteriales > Methanobacteriaceae > Methanobacterium > Methanobacterium petrolearium. The sequence goes on from NZ_JAGGKL010000005.1 coordinate 22,715, forward strand.
AAAACTTTATATGGGTTGGATCCGTTAACTTGTTTTTTGATCATTAAACACTATACTTTCAAAGATCAAAACTAAACTTTCAAAGATCTAAATATAATAAGCACAAAGTATATATCTTGGAAAGCGGAAACCCTATTCCGGTGATAACTTGTTGGAAATAATCGCACTGATAGGAGTATTAATAATTTCATTGATTATTGTAATCAAATCAGCAGATGTGTTTGTTGATAATTTAGTTGAAATTGGTGGTGCTCTTGGAATTTCCCAGATAATATTAGGAGTAACTGCTTCTGCAATTGGAACTTCCCTACCTGAATTTGGATCAGCAGTGATAGCATCTTTATCTGGTAGTACAGAACTAGGAGTGGGAACAGTAATTGGTTCAAACATCTGGAACATGGCGGGTATTCTGGGTATATCAGCTGTTGTAGCAGGATCAATCCGCACAGGTAGTGAAGGCCTGACTCGTGATTGGTTAATGACATTGGGGACTGGTTTAATTTTACTATTTTTCATGTTATTTGGGGATATAACTTGGACTGCAGCAGTGGTCATGATCGCAGCATACTGTTTCTATTTATGGTTTTTAATCAAAGCTCAAAGGAAGCATAGTGATGAAGAGGGTCAAGAAAAAGAAAAAGAATCACAGAATATAGATGAAACACCAGAAAAACTGGAAAAAAATTCCGAAAAGGCCATCAATAAAAAATCAATTGCTTTTGTAATTGTGGGTTTTGTGGGATTGGTTATTGGATGTCGCTTGATGGTTTACAGTGGTGTGGAACTGGCTAGCATAGCAGGCATACCTGCAATGATAATGGGACTCTTCACATTGGCCATTGGTACCAGCATACCTGAACTAGTAGTGACTCTTTCCTCAGCCACCAAAGGATTGCATGATCTTTCCATTGGAACAGTATTGGGAAGTAACACCTTCAATATCCTAATTGGAATTGGAGTTCCTGCCCTATTTATGAGTGTGCCTGTGGAAAGGCTTTCCTTAACCTTTGATGCACCGGTCATGATATTTGTGACAATTTTATTATTTGTACTGGTAAGAAAGAGCAATATGAAATTGAATAGAGTGGCGGGCATAATATTATTGGTAACTTACATTGTTTATGCCTTTTTACGAATATTTGTACTTGCTTAAGGTGAATGAGATGCACGAAAAGATAATGGTAGCTACTATGGGCGAATACATGGATGAAATAATGAAATATACCTTGGATATTATCCAGGAAAGAAAAACAGAAGTAATAGGTATATATGTAGTGGAAACTTCTACGCCTTTTTTAACCCCTAAAAAAGTTAAAGAAATGATGGCAACAGAATTAAGGGATCAAGGCGAAGAAATTCTGGAGAGCATGCGACAGAAATTTCAATCATCCAAACATTACATGATAAACTTCAAGAAACTGTTGAGAGAAGGAGATCCAGCTGAAGAAATTGTAAAAACTGCAGAAGAAGAAGGTGTTGACTTAATAATTTTAGGAACAGGGAAGGATATCATTGATAAACGATTATTGGGAAGTGTTTCTGAAAAAGTCGTTCATTCAGCTCCATGCAATATAATGCTCATTAAAACAATTTAAAATGGACAGTGATTCTCTAAATTTCTTTTTCTTTGACCAAACTATCATTTAAACGTCAAAATAAAATAGACTCTAACGAAACAAAGAAATTGGCATTGATTAACAGTAACAGTTTTCAATTAGTATAGATAATCATCAAAAAGTCTCTATGTATAAGAATATGGGAATTCCGGTGGTAATATGTTTGAATTATTCATATTAATCTTGGCTTTAATTATATCATTGATTATCGTAATTAAAGCTGCCGACGTGTTTGTTGATAGTATAGTTGAAATTGGATTGACCTTGGGCATATCTGAAATAATTTTGGGAGTCACTGCTTCAGCAGTGGGAACTTCTCTGCCAGAATTTGGTTCTGCAATGATTGCTATTCTAACTGGAAGTCCTGATGTGGGAGTAGGCTGTGCTATTGGGGCCAACATCTGGAATATAGCGGGTATATTGGGTGTATCTGCAATATTTGCAGGATTAATCACAACAAAAATGCAGGAAGTGCGTAGAGACGGATCAATGGCTTTTTTAACGACTTTAACAATAACGACAGCCCTGCTTTTGATGGGAGAGATTTCATTTGTTGTAGGTGTTATCCTGATTATAATGTATGTTGTATATCTCTGGATCCTAATCAGAGCCCAAAAAAGCAGTAAAGATAGGGAAATAGAGTGTTGTGAAGTTGATGAAAAAAATAAAGACTTAAATAAAAAAACTATTTTGATGGCTGTTTTGGGATTAGTTGGTTTAGCAATTGGTTGCAGAGCTATAGTTTACTGCACAGTGGAACTTTCGGTAATGGCCAGTATTCCTGAGGTATTAGCCGGTATTTTATTGGCATTTGGAACCACAGCTCCTGAATTTTTCACAGTTTTAACTTCGGCTAAAAAGGGATTAAACAGCCTTGCTATAGGAACCGTATTTGGGAGTAACATTTTCAACATATTAATTGGGCTGGGAATTCCATCTTTATTTGTTACCATTCCAGTTGAACCAATCACCATCTATTTCGATGCTCCGGTAATGGTGTTCATGACTTTACTCCTCTTGTTTTTAATAAAAAGAGGAATGAAACTTACCCGTGTAGAAGGAATTATTCTTGTAGCATCTTACATAATATATATAGTGACAAGACTAACTATTTTTAGTTGAAATCATATAATTGAAACTGGACGTGTGATTAAGATGTATGACAAAATATTGTTAACCACCATGGGCGAATACATGGATGAAATCATAGAACACACTTTAAACTTGATTCAGAGGGAAGCTGAAGTAATATGTATTTATATAGTGGAAACATCTGTACCATTTTTAACTCCTAAAAAGGTTAAAGAAATGATGATAGATGAGTTAACAGCTAAAGGTAAGGATATTCTTGAGGACATGTCTAAAGGATTTGATAAACCCGGAATAACTTTCAAAAAATTGATGGTTGAAGGTAATCCTGCTGATGAGATAGTTAAAGCAGCTACTGATGAAGAAGTAGATGTTATAGTAATGGGCACAGGTAAAAGTATAGTAGACAAACATTTACTGGGAAGTGTATCGGAAAAAGTGGTTCATTCTGCTCCCTGTACTATTCTTCTGGTGAGAACTGCTAGTTAGTTCTTCATTTTCTTTCCTTTTTTCCTAAATCCGAAATTCATTTCACAAGATTTATAACTATTTTAGATAAAACCTATTTTACAAGTTATAATTATGGAGTTATATTAATCCGGAGGGATTGTCCTGTCATTCTTAAAGAAACTATTAGGTCTGGGTCCTAAACCCATCATGGCCAAGAGCAGATACATTACCATTGAAGACGCCAAAATGGCACCATTCACCAGGAAAACTGTGGGCCGAGGTTACGGTGCTAATCTGCGTCCTGATGAATATTACGTTGTGGCATCGGTGGAGTTGGGAAACACCACCACTAAGTGCATCCTCACTGCCACCAACCTCAACACCAGCCGAACCTATCTATTGGACAAAACAGTGAAAATGACCCGGGATATTAGACCCCCTAAAAAGGGCGAAAAAGTCTTTGGGGAGACAGTTTGGCATGTTGAGCTAACCAAAGAATCAGTAGCTGATTTGGTCAAGGACACCATCCTAGAATCTGTAAAACGTTCAAAGATAAGTATAGAGGATGATCTGGATTTTGTGGTTCGTTCAACTGGAGTCACCGCCGGGTTTGCATCCCCCAAAGAGGTGGGTGAACTAATCATAGCCCTGGCAGACGGTTGCCTGGATGCAGGGATACCACCAGGCAAAATGTCACCATCAATTTCCAAGGAAAGCTTACCCAAAAAATTACAGGAATTCACATTACTGGACAAAGTAATGTTCGACGGAGCAGTGGTAAGTGTAATCCCCCCCACAGGAAGAGCTGTAGTAGCAAATGAAATGGAAGGAGAACTGGTAACTGCCGGTATAAAAGCAGGTGCAAAATGGACTGAAATTGATTACCGTAATCCATGTGTTTCAATGGATTTTGGAACAACATTGGCTGGTAGAATTGTAAATAACGATGAACCCTACGCCAAAACTATTGGAAACTTCTGTGGACTGGCAGGAGCGGTTGCTGATTCCATAATAAGAGGAACAAAAAAGGTAGATAAACGTGGTGGTGCAGCTTTGGACCTGTATACAAAGGACATCCTCAAAAAAGCTGACTGGAAAGCAGCAGAAGAATTTGCCCAACGTGCCCACGAACACGTTGACATTCGCAAAGTTCCTGAAGGTAGAGAGAGATTTGGAACTGTACCAGTAGATCCTCAAGCTGCCTATGATGCAGGAACCACTCTTATTGGGTGTGACGTAGGTAAAGATGGTGACGAAATACCAGATCTCACCCGATTAGGTTATGAAATAATAGAATCAACGGATATGCACACGTTATTTGCCACCCTGGATCATGTTAGCGCTACAATTGTTAAAAGATTAATTGAAGAAGCTGCTGATGAAGGTGTTATTGAAGAAGGATCTGTCTTGGGAATCACAGGCAGGGCAGGAATCACCGGCCGCAAACCAGAACTGATTTTAGAATTTGCCCAGGATTATTTTGAGGATGTTTTATTTGTCTCAGATGCTCTGGCTATGGGTGCAGCAGTAATGGCTCGATGCATGAACTCCATGGGAACCCCCCACATACCACTTGGTGGTCGACAAGGAGGTCCATGTATATTAGGACAACGGATGAAGTTACAGCAGAGATAACTTATTTTAAATGGTTATAAGTACTTTAATACAATAAAATATAATGGTAGAAAAATTTAGAGATTAATTTCTCATCAATAGGTGGGCAAATTCAATCTCTAATCTTTTAGGAACAATAAAAATAACTGAAAAAGAGGATTATTTTAGTAATTAAAATCATATTGATCTTATATCTTGAGATTTGTGATTGTCATGAAAAGAATTTTATGGTACTTGATTGCTGGCAGTAAAGGGGGGGTTAACAGGGCCAGAATAATCAAAAGCCTCCACAATAGGCCATACAATATCAATCAACTCTCAAAAGAGCTCAATCTTGATTATAAAACTATCAAACACCATATTAAAGTCTTGGAAGATCATGACATAATCTTTAACTCCACGGGAAAGAAAAAGTATGGGGCAATGTACTTTTTATCAAATCGTATGGAGGAAAACTACTCCACATTCTTGGACATTTTGAGTAAAATGAAAACAGAATAAGAAAATTTAACTAATTTGAATTACGAGTTAGAGTTTAGAGGTGACGAAATGCTATCAGAAGGATATGGAGGGTCTGGTGGGGCTGGAGGACCTGGATATCATGGACAAAATGCAACTGGACCTGGTGGGGGTAATGGAACTGGAATGGGAATGATTCAATTTGATAATTCCCAACTGATCACAGTAGATATATTGCTGGGAATGGCCAACATCTGTCTGTTGTTGATTTTATTATACATGTACATTGGAAGCTACAGAAAATTTAAATCTCAATTCACATTTGGACTGGTTGCCTTTGCTTTCCTCCTGTTAATACAGAATGTACTATTCACTGGATTTTTACTGGTTTACGAAGGATTCAAAGGTCCTGGAATGGGTGGTCCTATTTTCTTTTTAAACATGATAGAATTTTTCGCCCTTTCGGTACTGATCGGAGTAACCAAGGAATAAATTCATTAACCTGATGAATAATTGGTGGGAGTTTAAAAAACCCACCCTTTATCAAATAATGACCTGGATAGATGCACTTAGATGTCTAGATTGTACTTAGAACTATTTTTTTCCCTGATTTTTTAATGTAATATGGTTTTTAAATATGAATTAAAAAGATTTAAAATGGAATACATAATTATTTTATTAACATGGTAATAGCAGTGGTAATGGCTGGTGGGAAGGGCACCCGAATGAAAACTGACAGGGAAAAACCCCTTACACTTTTAAGTGGAAAACCAGTTATCCAATATGTCCTGGAAGCACTAAAAAATTCTTCCATTGTGGATAAGATAGTGGTGGCCACCAGTTCTCAAACTCCACAAACTACCCTATTTGTTGAAGATATCCTGGTGGATAATCCTTCTATTGGCATTTTAGATACTCCTGGTTCGGGTTACATAGAAGATCTTTCTTACCTACTTTCGCAGGATGATTTTAAGGATGAAATAATTGTCACCATCGCCTCTGATCTTCCTCTCATCACCGGTGAAATAATCGACCAGGTAATGGAGGAGTATCAAAAATCATCCAAACCAGCCATGTCAGTAATGGTACCAGTGGAATTATTCCATGAATATAATCTCCAGCCTAGTTTGGTGCTGGGAAAAGTGGTTCCCTCTGGATTAAATATATTAAGGGGGAAGGATACAGAACAAGATGAAGAAGTTCTAGTCCTCGATAAAATAGAACTGGCATTAAATATTAATAGCCCCGAGGACATAATATGCTTAGAAAAACTTTGGGGAAACCCCAGAAGGTGAGGTCATGGTTGAGAAAGAAGAAAGAAAGCTCATAAAAGGGGAAGAAAAGGTTTGGAGTGAAATAAAGGGTTATCAGGTTGCAACTAACAATGCACGTATCTTAGGTGAACTTGAAGAACTCATTATAAATGATAGAACTGGTAAAATAACTGATGTTGTCATTAAGGTTGACAAAGGACGAAATGTGGCAGTAAAAGGTTCTAAACAGAAAGGCGACAATTTACTGGTACCTTTCGGCAAAGTGGAAAAGGTGGGCGAATTCATCATCATTTCAGAATAACAGTTTAACCTACCTTTTTTATCATTAAAATTTATAAAACAGAATTATATGGCCTAAGTTGAATGTTCTTACACCTTTTTAAAAAAATAAATATTTAAATGAAAAAATGAATAGGGCTTATTTGTAAAAAGGATGCCTGGTTTCATTCTTTTTCTCTATTATTTCATCCATTGTTGGTTTTTTACTAAAAGCCCTTTCTATAGCAATTTTTGTGGCTTCATAGTTGTACTGGTAAATTTTGTCTGCATCCTGAGCTTCTGGGTGAATGAAAACTCCACATAGTATACAGATATCTTCTGCAGTTGACTTAGGGATAATTCCTTCTTCAACAGACTCCACTACTGCCATAGCAACAGCTTTCTGTGCCGGTCCGAACATTTTGGTGGCATCATCCAAATTTCGGATGCTAACTTTGGGTATCAACATGGTAATAGGTTTAGCCACTAAATTAGGGGTTATAACTGCAAATAGTGGGGTATGTTTATCAACCTGGTTTGCCAAAGCATCGGCAAATGCTTTACCAACTGCTCCTTCTTTATCTCCAATCAGAAGGTCTATATGAGATACTTCTGCTCCATCTCCGACTAATGCTTCTCCAGCAAGATACATGATTAAACACCTCAATTATAAATTACCAATTTTTTTCTAGTATTAAATAAGATAAGTGATCTATTTTCTATTATTTGTATCAAATATAATTTTTGAATCCATTTATTTATACCATACAAAATAAGGGGGATTTTCGAAAATCGATGAAATTTGGAGTTTTTTTAAATTTTAATAGTTAAAAAAAATTTTCAGGGGTTTTATAGGGATTAATGGGTTTGTACAAAATAATGTGTGCAATGAGTGATTAAAAGAAAATAAATAAATGGGGAATGTATTAATTTTACATTCCTTTTAGGCTTTGATCAATCATTCTCTTGGTTTCAGCGGCTAGTTCAGGTGGTAAGCCTGCTATATCCATGCTCAGAAATCCTCGAACAATCATAGATGATGCTTCTTCTTCACTTAACCCTCTGGACATGAGATAAAGCACTTCTTCCTCGGCGATTTTACCTACTGCAGCTTCGTGGGATAGTTCCAGTTCTGTGGAGGAACCTTCCAATTCTGGCACAGCATATATCATTGAATCATCAGATAAAACCAGTCCATGGCATTCAAGATGGCCTTTAACATTTTTAGCTCGTCCTGCAAGATGGCCGCGGGCATAAACCTGGGATTGATCCTTAGAAACAGATCTGGATATCATTTCAGTGCTGCATCCTTCTCCCTCCAGGATCACTCTTGAACCCATATCCAGGATAGATTCCTTCTGACCACCCAGTATAGATTGGAAAACAACTTTCGAATTGTTACCAGTACAATAAGCAGTAGGATAAGATTGTATGCTTCTAACCGGGCTGGTTAAGATGTAATTGCTGATGTAGGTTGAGTCATCTCCTACCATTACTCCAGTACGGGGGCGTACATCCACTTGTTCTGCCCAGTTGTGCACCATGGTAAAGGTGATTTTAGCCCCTTTTTTCAGGTAGAATTCAGATACTCCTACGTGTAAAGCTGAGGAAACATCTTCTCCTGTGGCACATCCTGTGATAATATGCAATTCAGAATTTTCCTCGGCAATGATGATGTTATGAGCAGTTTGCATTATCTTTTCATCACCGATGAACATACAGGCCTGAAGGGGGAATACCTCTTTAGATCCAGGCAGGGATCTTATGAAGTAACCTCCAAATCCTCCTGCTTCAGATTCTCTTAGGGCAGTTTGTGCGGTGTATTTATCTGTGTCAGGTGCTACAGCCTTCCACATGTAATCTTTCAACCATCCATATTTATCAAGGGCAACGTTCATTCCCATTATTTCCACAGACTCGGATGTGCAAGTGGAACAAACTTCACTCTGGTCTACTTGTACAAAAGTACCTGATCTTTCGTCTTCACTGGGATCAACTCCCACCTTGAGAAGGCTTTCCTGCACCTTTTTGGAAACTTCGTTGGCTCGAGAAACCTGCTCATGTTCACCTGCCTCTTCCTTGATGAACTGTTCCAAATCTATATCATCACCGTAGAGTGCTTTTTTTTCTGTAGCTTTCTTGGCACGATCTATTGTACTTTGCAACATTCCACACACCCATGAAATCCTTCTTTCCGTATATCTTCAATAATCTCACTTGGGTTTCCTGAACAGGCAATTCTACCATCCATAAGCACGTGAGCAGTATCTGCAGCCACAAAATTAAGGATGTAACCAAGATGGGTTATTAAAAGACCTGATTTTTCCCGAAGGCCTGGTTTTTTATCTTTATCCAGAAGAATATTGATTTCTTCTGCTAAAAGTTCTACATTTTCAATATCAACACCAGAATCTGGTTCGTCAAACATTATGAAATCAGGTTGCTGGGCTAATAATTGCAGTATTTCTGATCTTTTTACTTCTCCCCCAGAAAAACCAAGATTAACATCTCTTTCCAGGAATTTTTCATTGAACTTAAGTTTGTGAACTAACTTCATCATTTCAGGACTCAGATCTTCACTTTCTTCCTTTTCACCATGTTCGATTTTTAAAAGATCGCCCAATCTAACCCCACGGATAGATGGGGGGTTCTGAAAACTTACTCCAAATCCTCTTCTCACTCTTTCAGTGGTTGAAAGATTGGTTATGTCTTCACCCTTAAAGATTATCTCTCCTCGTGTTACTTCATATTTGGGAAATCCAAGCAGAGTCATGAAAAGAGTGCTTTTACCGGCTCCGTTAGGTCCTAAAAGCACATGTGTTTCTCCTTTATCTATATACAGGTCTACATCGGTAAGTATTTCTTTTCCACTTACTTCCACTGCCAGATCAGTTATTTCCAGTAGCAGTTTAACCACCACCATATTGTTTGTTTATTAACAGAATTAAGGATATTATAACAAATTTATATAAAACATCCTATTATTTATATGGATTTTTTCTTTAATATTTATTAAGATTAAGTCCATTGGAACCAAATTCCCGATTTAGGTAATATAAAATTACATTTATAGGGGATTTAGGTGATATAAAATTGCATTTATAATATTAATCAGAGTTAAAATGATGTCATGTGTTTAATGGTTTAAATCATAGTTTTTATAAATATAAATAATTTAAATAACGTATTTGTTGTATTAAAATTGATAAACTTACTTTTAGGGTATTTAACAGGTTATTCATAAATACGTGCCCTATTGATGTTATTTTAGGCTATATTAGAATTCTCGAATATGTATTATAATATATATATTTTTCGGATTTGTTTTTGAAGTAACCTTTATAATAACTATTCCTAAATGCATATAATGTACAGTAATATGGTACACCGACAAAGCAAGGAGGAAAGCCAATGGCTGAGGATGATGTAAAGATCGTGATGTTTTGTTGTAACTGGTGCTCCTACGGTGGAGCAGACACTGCAGGAACCGCTAGGATGCAGTATCCTCCAAATGTGCGGGTCATCCGAGTAATGTGCTCGGGAAGAATTGAACCCCAGTTTATATTCAAGGCCTTCAGAGAAGGTGCTGATGGGGTCATTGTGGCCGGCTGTCACCATGGAGACTGCCACTACGACGCAGGAAACTACAAACTCGACAGAAGAATGAGATTAATCTACAAATTAGCAGATGACTTGGGAATCGGAAGAGAAAGGATTTACCATGACTGGATATCTGCATCAGAAGGGGAAAAATTTGCAGACACCGTTAAAATGATGGTGGATCGTGTAACTGCTCTAGGCCCATCCCCACTGAAGGCACAGATAGAAGCTCCAGAAGAATCGGAAATGGAGGCCTAATATGGCAGACAAAGTTAAACTAGGAAACATTTGGCTTAGCGTATGTTCTGGATGTGAACTGTCCATTGCAGATATACATGAAGCCATAGTAGATGTTCTGAACTTAGCAGACTTTGAATTCATGCCAGTTCTTATGGACGTCAAATATGATGAATGGACCGATGTGGATGTCGCCATAGTAAGTGGAGGCATTCGAAATGATGAGAACCGAGAATTAGCACTGAAAGTAAGGGAAAAAGCTAAAGTAGTAATAGCTTATGGTACTTGTGCTTGTTACGGAGGTCTTTTCGGATTAGGAAACTTATGGACTCCGGAAGAACTTGCTCAAGAGGCATACGTCAACTCCGAGAGTACCTACAATGATGCTGGAATAATACCCAGTGAAGGAGTCCCTCATCTCGAAAGCAGAGTAAGACCACTTACCGATGTTATTGACGTGGATTTAGTCTTACCTGGTTGTCCCCCCAGATCTGATTTAGTTGCTCAGATAGTTATGGCACTCTTAAAAGGAGAAGAATTACCTGAAATACCACAAACTAACCTTTGTGAAGTTTGTCCAAGGGAAAAACCACCAGAAGGAATGGCCATGGACAAAATCATCAGACAGTTCGAACTGGGAGAACCAGACCCAGATATGTGCCTGGTGCCTCAGGGACTGGTATGCATGGGACCCGCCACTACTTCCATCTGTGGTGCTGAATGCCCATCAATTGCAATCCCATGCCGTGGATGCTACGGACCTACCTTCAATGTAGCTGATCAAGGTGCTAAAATGATCAGTGCCATCGGTTCTGACTTCGGTGTGGAACACGATAAAACTGTGGACCCTGAAGAAGTAGCCAATGAACTGGATGACATAGTTGGAACATTCTACACCTACACACTCCCCGCGGCTTTAGTGCCCCTTAAGATGAAAAAGGAGGGTAAATAAATGGTTACACTGAAAATGGAACCTGTGACCAGGATCGAAGGTCACGCCAAAATCACAGTGGATCTGGATGATGCAGGAAACGTCCAGGACACCAAACTCCACGTAATGGAATTCCGTGGATTTGAAAAATTCCTGCAGGGAAGAAACATCGAGGAAGTACCACGATTAGTACCCCGAATCTGTGGTATCTGTGATGTGCAACACCACCTGGCTGCTGCCAAAGCAGTAGATGCTATTTTCGGATTCCAACCTGATGACATTCTTCCAGATGCTTACAAAATGAGGGAACTAATGGATTGGGGTTCCACCATGCACTCTCACGCTCTGCACTTCTATTTCCTTGCAGCTCCAGACTTTATAGCTGGAAAAGACCGGAAAACCAGAAATGTGTTCCAGATCGTAAAAGATGCACCTGAAGCAGCTTTACAGGCAATTGAACTCCGAAAAAACGCTTTAGACCTCATTAAAGCCACCGGAGGACGACCAATACACCCCACATCCTCTACTCCTGGAGGTATCTCCACCAGTCTGGATGATGAAACCCAGAAAGACCTCCTAAATAAAATGAAAAGGAACGTGGAATTAAGTGTAGCCACCTTAGACCTGGCCAAACCAATATTCGAAGAAAACTTGGACCTGGTTAAAACATTAGGTTACATGGAAAGTTACCACTGTGGACTGGTAAAAGACGGTGTCTGGGACATGTATGACGGAAACGTCCGCATGAAAGACAAAGAAGGTAACCCATACTGTGAATTTGCACCAGCTGATTACCTGGACTACATAGCAGAACATGTTAAACCATACTCCTGGCTGAAATTCCCATACATAAAAGACTTAGGATATCCTGACGGAGTTTACAGGGTATGCCCATTATCCCGACTTAACGTAGCAGACAAAATGCCTGATGAAGCTCCATTAGCCCAGGCAGAATTCGAAGAATTCAAGAAAACCTTTGGCTACGCACACGAACCATTACTATACCACTGGGCCCGACTCATAGAGTTACTGGCCTCTGCAGAATGTGCAGCCGCCACCCTGGAAGGAGACCTCTCTGGACAGAAATTCCCAGGTCCTCTGGAAAGAACTGCTGGTGAAGGTGTCGGTATTGTGGAAGCATCCCGAGGAACACTAACTCACCATTATGCCTGTGATGAAAACGGACTGGTTACCAAAGCCAACATCGTGGTAGCAACCATCCAGAACAACCCTGCCATGGAAATGGGTATCCAGAAAGTAGCCAAAGACTACATCAAACCAGGAGTAGAAGTAGATGACAAGATCTTCAACTTAATGGAGATGGTTATCAGGGCCTACGACCCATGTCTATCCTGTGCTACCCACGAAATCGACAGTCAAATGAGACTGGCCACCCTTGAAGTGTACGACAGCGAGGGTCACCTCGTTAAACGAATTTAAATACATTTTAGAGGGTGAAAAAGATGATAGTGGTTAACAAGGAAGACTGCATTCGATGTGGGGCCTGTCAGGGAACCTGTCCAACTGCAGCAATCGCAGTATCTCCAGAAGACGTTATTTACTGTGACGTCTGTGGAGGCGCACCTAAGTGTGTGGATACATGTCCTACCGGCGCTCTTAAAACTGATGAGTTAGCAGTGGATGAATCAGGTAACACCCAGACCAGGGTCACCTTCAACCCCGAACTCTGTAATGAGTGCGGTGACTGCATAGAAGTCTGCCCACCCCAAATCCTCAAACTACAGACTGGTAAAGTGCAGACCCTACCACTACAGGGATACTGTGTCATGTGCCAGCAGTGCGCTGACATATGCCCAGTAGAAGTCATTGGAGTGGAAGGAGTTAAGGAACCCAAAAAACTGGATTTCGAAATCACCGGCCCAATTTACATAGTTGACTGTGTAGGATGTGGTATGTGTGTGGACGAATGTCCTGTAGATGCCATCACACTCCCTGAATATGGGGAAAGCATCACCATCGACGAGGATACCTGTATCAAATGTGGGGTCTGTTCCCAGACCTGCCCATGGAATGCAGTATTCATATCAGGTAAAAAACCAGAAAAACGTACCAAAGACCTCAACACTTTCGAAGTGGATGAAGAAACCTGTATTGGTTGTAATGTTTGTGTAGACGCCTGTCCAGGTGAATTTATAACACCCAAAGCCTCTGCAATAACAGTAGAACTACCTGAAATATGTACTTACTGTGGACTTTGCGAAAAAATGTGTCCAGTGGATGCAATTAATCTAGATATTGAACTGGGGCCTGCTAAACCTGCTTCTGAGGCAGGATTGGTATGGGACGAATCTAAATGTGACTTCGTCGGAGCTTGTGCCCGTATATGTCCAAACGATGCCATGCGAGTGGTTACCAAAACTGGAATCCAAGTCCCAGGAGACGAGGAAGTCGGAAGAGAACCATCATTCGCTATGTGTACCCGTTGTGGAGCATGTACAGTTGCTTGCCCTAACGGTGCATTGAACCTGGAAGAAATTGACAAAGTTGTTGATGGGGAAGTTGTAAAACGTAACAGAGTACAATACAGTCCAGATAAGTGTACACAGTGCGGTGACTGTGTAGAAGTATGTCCTTACAACATGCTGAAACTCACCGACGACAAAGTACCACTCAAAGGATTCTGTATACTCTGTGACCAGTGCATACCTGCCTGTCCACACGATGCATTGTCTCTGAAATAGGTCAAAAAGTCCAAAACACGAAACAAAAACAAATTTGGTGGATTTTTCCACCTTTATTTCTTTATTTTTAGTATTTGTTTTATTAAAAATTTAGTTTTCTTGATTGTACAATATCATATTATTTTTTAAAAATTCTGATACTTAGATCATTATATCGCTACGTTAATGATTATTTTTTCATCTCAATACTTTTCATAATTCCATGATATTTTATATGATTTTAATGGATCATTGACTTTTTTTTGACTTTAAAACCGTAAAATGTTTTAATTAGGCTTATTTTTTATTGTGTTTGTAATCAATTACTAATATTCTTGTCATGCATTAATTAAAGAGCATACGAACAGTTCGTACATATAGTTTATATGGTATGAACATGTATATGATGGTGTTTTATGAATATTATTGGCGGACAATAATTGAAAAATGTTCATTTGGTGATCAAGTGTTGGGGTTTGAAAATAAAAAAAATAAAATAGGATTGATTTTTTTAACTATCTGTGTTGTTTTTATAATGTTAAACACAGTTTCTGCTGTTGAAAGTGTAGATGAAATTTCAAATACAGTTTTAAACAATTCGACATCATTAGATGGTGTAACCGGACTAAATTCTGAAATTAATCAGACTGATCTTGATTATGTTAACAATTCAGGATCTCTTCAAGATCCATCTCAATCTCCCTCATTTTCCTCCAACTCTTCTTCATCTCTTTTTAATTCTATAATCAGTGGTAATGTAATTACTTGTACCAATGGCAGTCCCTTCCCTGATGTTACCATAACTGTAACAAATGTTGATGGAACACAAATTGCTCAAACCACCACAGATTCAAATGGATACTATCAATTATCATTGTTGAGTAATGAAAGAAGTTTTTATGTCAGTGCCAGTTATCCGGGACATATGACTTCTCACAAACTGATAACAGTGGAACCTGGTGTTGACTCATCAGACCTGAATTTATACGGGTGGGTGAACTTTCAATTAGGTCCAGAACCTACTTTATCCATTGATGCCCCAAAAGAACAATTCTTGAATGAAAGTTTTAACTTCACACTAACCTTCAATAACAATGGTAATGAAACTGGATTCGGCCCCACAGTACAGTTGATCTTACCCCCAGAGATACGGTTTGAAAGTGCCAACTTTTTAGGAGCACCAGTAAGTGTTACCAGTGTAGGAACTTTTCCTTTAAGTGGCACCTTAATTGATCCATTATCTGGACTTACAGTGACTGGAACTCCTGGATATCAACTTTACGTAATTGAATATCCTTTGGGTAGTTTCACTTCAGGTCAACCAAGTGCAGTCCTGGAAATCAATGCATTTTTGTTAGGTAATTCCACCCTGGGATCACCCCTCGATATTACAGCTTACCCCGTATTTCGTTTTGGTGCCAATGAAACTGGGGGAATACCCATCAGGGGAAATGAGACATCAGCACAAGTAACCCCTACAGTGATTAAAATCATTAAAAATACAGCCAGCCCTCATGAAGATGAAACTGCCACTGGTTCCAATTATCCATGGGATTATACCCTCACAGTTGATGTAGCAGATGGCCAGACTGTCACTGCAGTTGATGTTATAGATAATCTCCCTGGAAACCTGCAATTTATACAAGTTGTTGATATTGATGGTGGTAACCTAATCCAACAACCATCCACCACCACTCCTGGTGGATTATTATGGATAACCTTCGATAGTATTACTGGTGTTTTAGGTTCTGATAAAACTATCATATACCAAGTTTATGCCCCTAAATTTGATAACAACTCTCAGTACGTACTGGACCCAGACACTGGAGCCTGGGTTAATGCCACTAACTCTGTCACTGTCACTGGAAACTACACTGATATTCCTGTTTCATCCCAAGATGATTACACCCTCACTTTGAAACCACTGGCTATACAAAAAAGTGTTGATGATGAAAGTACAGATCCCATCCAACCCAGACCCACTGATATATTAAGATACACACTTAACTTCCAGGCCTCAGATTATTTCTCCCTCAATAATCTGGTACTTTATGATATTTTAGGGGATGGTCAAAGTTTCCTGGATTCTTTAAACTACAATCCCAGACTCAACTTACATCTATCAGGTATAGATATCAGTGACCTGTTTGTTGACCTGACCAATCCTAACCAGTTCCAGTATTATCATAACTCCACCACAGGTGTTACCTATTTGATGTTTAACATCACTCAGTTACTCGTTGACAATGGATACACTGGTATTGTGGAAGGTGGAAATTACACTGGAACCAACAATGGAGCAACCACTGGAAACCTAACCTTCTGGACCATGATCAATGAATACTACGAAGGAGTAACACCACCCATACTCCATCCAATAGTATCCAATGATATTATAAATAATGCAGTGATTGCTGATGCAGTATTAACTCATAATGGTAGTCATGTGGAAGATGCAAGTGGAAGTCAGGTTATAATAGTGGCCCCCACACCAGAAAAAGATATAATTGAAATAAACGGAGAGGATCCCACAGCTCCATATGTAATAAGGGCTGGAGACACTGTGACCTTTTCTTTACTAATAGATGTACCCACCAGCAACCTGCACGACTTTAACTTGATTGATTATTTACCGATACCATTACTAAGGGCCACTCAGTTTACAACAGGTCAGGCACAGAACACCACCCAAACCATTCCATCTGCTGGACAATGGAGACTGGGTGAAGATGATACTTTAAGTAGTTTGACTGGTGTGATACCCACACTGATTGTGGATTCCGCTCAGAACACCCTTACATTTAGCTATGGTAATGTTTACAATGCCACCCAACCCAATGCCACAGTTCACATCTTGTTCACCATCACTGCCACTGGAGATCCAATGACAGATGGTTTATGGCTCACCAACCTTTTAAACATCAATTATGAAAACAGTCCTGGGAAAATTTTCAGTGATAATCGAATAGTTTCCCTGATAACAGGAGAACCACAACTTAACATAAACAAGACAGCAACACCCACCTCAGATCTACAGGCAGGAGACATGGTCACATACACTGTAACTATAGACAACACAGGAAACGCCCCTGCTTACAACGTAGTGGTTACAGATGATTTACTAACATCTAATTCTGGATATATCTTATCCATCAGTAACATAACAGTTAGTTATGGTAGTGGAACAGCCATCACTGGATTAAACCTGATGGATATTTTCACCAGCACGGGTTTGGATTTTGGTTCACTGTACCCTATTTACTCAGCTAACAGCACCAACAGCTCCATAATAATAACCTACGATGCCCTCCTTAACAGCACGGTTTACCCCAGACAGGTCATTGACAACACAGTCAACATCACTAAATATACATCATTAACCCCACCTGAAAGTCCAAATTACGTAGGGAACCCAGCAGTTGATCAGTCCCACCTTTCAGACAGTGCATCAGTACAGGTACGTGATGTTGATTTCCAGAAAAATTACATAGGATCACTTGATGGAATAAGCTCAGGATCTAATCTAACAATAGGAGAAATTGGATTATTCCAAATTGCGGTTACCCTGCCTGCAGGGCAAATCAATGATCTGGTCATTCATGATATTTTACCAGCAGGACTCACTTATGTGTCACATGTACTGGAACTAAGTAACTTCTATGGAAACTTAGCAAATCTAAACTTTACACAAATTAACAATAACATAGAATTCCTGTTTACAGGACTTACCAACACCACCAGTAACAGCACATTCTACATTAATATAACAGTCCTTATGGCTGATAATTCAACTGCTAATCCACCTCACACTACCTCTAGGACCAGAACCAATAGGGCCACTATGGACTGGAATAATCCAAGTCATTCATCTTTAACTGATAGTGCAACTGTTTATCTGGTTGAACCATGGTTAACAGTAGTTAAAAGTTTCAATCCCAGCACTATTGAAGGAGGGCAAACCACCACTGTAACCCTCCAAGTGAGCAACACCCGTTCCAATGCCAGATCAACAGCATATAATGTAATTATAACAGATTCATTGCTTGGATCCAGCTATATTTTCGATTTAAACAGTGTAACGGAGGTTTTCACTCCGATTGGATTTGTGTTTAACTATGATCCTTTAACCGGGATTTTAACTTACACTGGAGGAAACATAACTCGGGGTCAGACACTTTATTTCACCTTTAACCTAACTGCCTTGGACACACCTTACATTGGACCCATTTATAACAACACAGCCAATGCCACCTACTGGTCAATGCCATGGGTGGGAGGATATCCTGATCCAGATAGTCGTAACTACACCGACTCAGGATGGGCTGTAATCAGAACTGGAGATCCGCAGATAACTAAAACAGTTGAAGATTCCACTATACATGGAAATACAGGAGATCTGACCATAGGCGAAATTGTCACCTATAAAATACTGGTCACATTACCGCAGGGATTGAAAACCAACCTCACCATCACTGATACATTACCTGCAGGGTTCAACTATAACATAGGTGAATACATCCTGAACACCACAGGATTCAGTGGTACTTTAGGATCATTATCAGTTTCTAGCAGTGGTCAGAATATCATATTTACTTTCAACGGCATCACAAACAGTACTACCACCAACAACACATTCTACCTCCTGTTTAATACTACAGTACTTAATCACACCAGTAACATAAATGGCACAGTTAAAACCAACAATGCAGCACTCAATTGGACCGAAAATACCAGACCACCATTCACCACCTCAGTGAATACCACCATTGTAGAACCATTTTTAAATGTTAACAAAAATGTAACACCATCTACAGTTGATGGTGGGGATGAGGTTACAGTTACCCTGAAAGTCACCAATACAGGTAGTTCACCAGCCTATCAAATGGAGTTAAATGATGTTCTGGATACAATACTCTTCAACTCATCCACAGTTTCCCTGGTGTCTTCACCACCGGGTTTCAGTTTCACACCAGGCAGTACTGTGGTTATCAAAGCTATATCTGGCACCATTATCAACCCAGGTGATGTTTTAACCTTCATTTTCACAGTTCTGGTAAATGATAATGTTCCAACAGGTTCTGTATTCCAGAACCAGGCTGATGTTTCATTTTCTTCAATGCCCCCTGGTTACAATGATGCCAGAAATTACACCAACACATCCAATATAGTGAACATCAACACAGTCTCACCATCAGTCAGTAAAACAGTAAACAGTACTTCTGAACCAGATTCCACCAATCCCAATGTACTGGTGGGAGAAGTAGTAACCTACCAACTAGAATTCATCGTCCCAGAAGGTGAAACATTTAATGTATCATTAATCGATTCTTTAATGTCAAACCTGGGTTACAATGGAGGCACTGCACTGATAAAAAGAAGTGATGCAGGTATCATAGCTTCTGGATTTGATTTCGGAAGTTCAGTTGATGAATTTTTGACCATCACTCCCACTTCCCTTTCACCACTCTCCTTCTATCTGGGTAACGTAACTTACTTGGGTGCTAACGGCCTTAAAAACGGAACCATAACCCTGATCTTTAACACCACAATCCTGAATATAGCCAGCAATCAGGCAGGTACACAGATACCTAACAATGCTACATTGAATTTCACCAACGCCACCGGAGGAAGCCAACAGGTGACTGGAACATGCCCCACAGTTTTAAACGTAATTGTTCCCCAAATTAAATCCACCAAAACAGCAAACCAGACTACATTAACGGATTCAGATACAGCCACCTTCAGTATACAGATCCAAAACAACAACAGTACCAACGGAGCCCCGGTTTATGATTTGATTATTGTAGATCCAATCAATGGATTCACCATGGACTACCTGAACCTGAGTATAGTTCCCAGTGATCCATCCATAATATTTACCAACTACTCCACTGCAGACCTGATCTACATAGTGGTCAACAAACTCAACCCAGGCCAGTATCTTAACATAACTTACAATGCCACAGTAAAACATAATGTAACATTTAATTCCACTCTAAATAACACTGTGAATGCAACTGGAACCACCCTACCGGGTCCCCACGGTACCAACAATGCCACTCCTGGTGATCCAGGCACCAGCACCGGTGAAAGGACAGGAGATCCCACACAACCTGCAGGTGCTGTGAATAACATAAACACTACTGCCACAGCTCTGGTAACTACCAGAACACCAAAAATATCTAAAAAAGTTAACGGAACCGAAACACAGGACCGCACTATAGGTGAAACTGCCACAGAATCTGTAATCCTCACCTTACCAGTGGGAAGCACAACTGAACTTAAGATCATTGATGTCCTACCAGATGGACTCTTATTAAACGGAGGAACCAGTGGATTCACATATACAACCACTTCCGGGGTTAATGTTAACCAGTTTGTGGTGACTCATCTGGGTGGAAACACCTACCAGATCAGCTTTGGAAATGTAACCATTACTCAGGAAGGGAATATCACTATTAATTACACGGTTCTGGTTATGGATGTAGCTGGAAACTACAATGGTCAGAATTTGATTAACAGTGCCACATTATATTACAATAATCAAACTGGGCAGAGTGTCAATGGAGGATCCGATACAGCCACGGTACATGTGGTTGAACCCAACTTGCAGATAACCAAAACACCAAGTAAAACCGATTTGAACATTGGAGAGGAATTCACCTATGCCATACAGGTTTTACACACAGCATCCAGCACTGCTGATGCATATAACCTTGTTATAACTGATACGATACCCACTGGCCTGACATTTGTTACTGGTTCTCAGTTATGTCCCGGTTGGATCTTTACCCACAATGGAAACATACTTACATTCACACGGTCCGTTCTAACATTAGCAGATAACAACTCCACTATATTCTTCAACTGTACTGTGAATAACAACTACCTCCTGGCAGGACAAAATATCACTAATGCAGCTTATTTGAATTATACTTCCATATCCACAGGAGGAAGAGATTACACCACCAGCAACAGCACTCAAGTTCATGTTATCGGTGCTGATCTTCAAGTGCAAAAAAATGGAGATTCACAAGTTAATGCAGGAGAACAGGTTACATACACCATAACTGTAACTAATTTAGGACCAGACACAGCTGAAAATGTAACAATTAACGATATTTTCCTAACTCCATGGTTCACTTATTTAATCAATCCACAGTACTCTCTAAACTTCGGTACATGGACTTCCATAACTACCAGCACATGGAGTCTCATATTAGGAAACATGATATCTGGAAGCTCAGCAAACATCAGAATAAGGGCAACCATTAATGCTTCCGCCCCAGCAGGAATATTAAACAACACAGTAAATGTTACATCAAACACCACAGATCCAAATCCCAATAACAATAATAGTACGGCAACTACTAATGTGACTCAAACTGCTAATTTAACATTAGTAAAAGAAAACACCCCATTTAATATTGTTATCGCAGGTAACAACCTTACATATACTTTAACATTAACTAACACAGGCCCTAGTGTAGCTCGAGATGTGACACTTACTGATAACACCTTTTCAAGCTATTACCTCAACAGGTTCTATTCTTACAGTGTTAATGGTGGAGCATGGAGCAGTTGGGCAGGTTTCAGTGGTCCTTTAGTCTTAGATGTCACATCTTTATTCTCTTCAGGATATATTGGTATCGGGGAAACATTTAGAGTAATGATAAATGGTACTTTAAATGCTTCTACTCCTAACGGAACGGTCTTATTTAACAATGCAACTGCCAATAGTTCAACAAGCCCATTTAACACAACTTCCAACACAGTTAATAATACTGTAGAAACTTCTGCTGCGTTGAACGTGACGAAATCTGCACCGGAAAGTGTGGTGGCTGGTCAGAGTGGGCCTGTTGTGTTCACGATTACTGTGACTAATTATGGTCCTAGTGATGCTTTGAATGTGAAAGTTAGTGATGTGTTGGATGGTCGTTTGACTGGTCAGGAGTATAGTTTAAACAATGTGGATTGGTTTGTATGGAGTAGTCCGTTTGCATATGTTTTTGATCGGGTTAATGCATTGGAAACTGTGTATTTCTATTTGCGTGGTTGGGTGCCATCTGATGCGTTGGGTTTGATTAATAACACGGTGTTTGTGTCTAGTAATGAAACCAATCTCACGGGTAATTTGACGGATAACACTACCACAGTGATTAACACTACCAGTGAGTTGAATGTGACGAAATTTGCACCGGAAAGTGTGGTGGCTGGTCAGAGTGGGCCTGTTGTGTTCACGATTACTGTAACTAATTCAGGACCTTCTGATGCTTTGAATGTGAAAGTTTCTGATGTGTTGGATAGTCGTTTGACTGGTCAGGAGTATAGTTTGGATGGTATGTCCTGGAGTGCTTGGGTTAATCCGTATGAGTATGTGTTTAATTGTGTGAACGCTGCTCAAACAGTGTATTTCTATTTGCGTGGTTGGGTGCCATCTGATGCGTTGGGTTTGATTAATAACACGGTGTTTGTGTCTAGTAATGAAACCAATCTCACGGGTAATTTGACGGATAACACTACCACGGTGATTAACACTACCAGTGAGTTGAATGTGACTAAAACATCTCAGGAAACAGTTATTGCTGGAAGTAACAGTCCACTTGTTTACACCATTACTGTGACTAATTCAGGACCTTCTGATGCTTTGAATGTGAAAGTTTCTGATGTGTTGGATGGTCGTTTGACTGGTCAGGAGTATAGTTTAAACAATGTGGATTGGTTTGTATGGAGTAGTCCGTTTGCATATGTTTTTGATCGGGTTAATGCATTGGAAACTGTGTATTTCTATTTGCGTGGTTGGGTGCCATCTGATGCGTTGGGTTTGATTAATAACACGGTGTTTGTGTCTAGTAATGAAACCAATCTCACGGGTAATTTGACGGATAACACTACCACAGTGATTAACACTACCAGTGAGTTGAATGTGACGAAATTTGCACCGGAAAGTGTGGTGGCTGGTCAGAGTGGGCTTGTTGTTTTCACGATTACTGTAACTAATTATGGTCCTAGTGATGCTTGGAATGTGAAAGTTAGTGATGTGTTGGATAGTCGTTTGACTGGTCAGGAGTATAGTTTGGATGGAGTGTCATGGAATGCATGGTTGGCTCCTTATGAATATGTCTTTGGTCATATAAATGCTAATAAAACAGTGTATATCTATCTGTGCGGTTTTGTACCATCCAATGCCACAGGTCTTATTAATAACACCGTATATGTGTCTAGTAACACCACTAATCTGACTGGTAATCTGACAGACAACACCACCACAGTGATAGATACTCTGGCCATCCTGAACATTACAAAAACTTCCCAAACTGATGGATCAGATGTCAACCACATCGTCCCTGGTTACTCAATCCATTATACCATAGTTGTAACTAATGAAGGCCCTTCCGATGCATTAAATGTTACATTTGATGATTATTACACTCCAGACTTGCTGGAAAACACCTACTACTCCACATCAAATGGAATACCCTGGACAGCCTATAACAACCCACTGAACTTAACCTACCTAATTGACAGACTGGCACCTGGACAGAATGTAACTATATGGATTAATGGAACTGTGATCTCCAATGCCACACAGGGCTTGAACAACACTGCAGGAACCTCATCAGAAACTGATCCTGAGGGAAGAAAAACAGCATCTGTTTACAATGATGTCCAAACATCCCATGTAACCATTGAAAAAACAGTGAGTAATCCACAACCATACATTCATGAAACAATCTACTTCACATTAATAGTTCAAAATTGGGGACCTGACACTGCTATAAATGTTTACGTAGTTGACAAACTTCCAGATGGAGTGAAATATGTAAGTTCTGCTGCCAATTACGGTTCTTACAATCCAACAACAGGAATATGGACTATCGGAAACCTTCCGTATGGTTCAATTGCCCAACTGGTTATAACTGTAGTAGTGGAAAAATTAGGATCTATTGAAAACCATGCCCATGTCCACACAGACTCTTATGACCCAATACTATCTGGTCACAATGCTTCGGCTTCCATCTATGTTCGAGAACAACCACAATCCGGAAAAAATTCAATCGGAATGCAAAATACAGGTGTACCTTTACCTTCACTGGTATTGGTTTTATTCCTTGTTTTAACTGGTCTTTCAATGGTCTTTACTAGAAAAAAATAAGGGATTCCTTTTTTCATTTCCCTTAATTTCCATTTTTACTTTTTTAAACTGAGTTAAATTAAGTACAAAATTATAAAATTAGACAATAAAGATTAAAAGAATAGAAATTAGAATAATAAAAAAAAACATTAAATCAAAAGATTTTAATTAACCAATCCTTCTTCATCCACTTCTATAAATATACTATGCTTTTCCAGGTCTAATTCAATTATTTGACCTTCAACGGTCTTTCCCTGGTTAAGTATGTCCACCATTTCTATTCTGTCACCATAAACTTTGATGTGGATCACGTCATCCATGAGTTTAACCCCTTTAGTGTTGTAAACTGTTGATTCGCACATTTTTTTCACCGTTTACTAATATTTTCGTAATAAATGATATCATAAAAACATTTTATCTAATAAACAAACTGTCCATTATTCTTAAATATGTTATCATATTCCATAACTAAGTTACCCCTTACCATAGTTATAACTGGCATCCCCTTAACATTGAATCCTTCAAAAGGAGAATATCTAGCTTTTGAATGGAAATTATCCGGGTCAATTACACCTTCTTTCTTAAGGTCCACCACCACTAGATCAGCATTCATACCTTCTGATATGAAACCTTTATTTGGAATATTGAATATTTTTGCAGGATTCTCACACAACAATCTTTTTATATCCTTAAGATTTAATTGACCACGATTTACCTGGGTTAAAAGCAGGGGGAGTATGGTTTCCAGGCCGGGAACTCCGGGAGGGGCATCCCAAACATTTTTTTCCTTCTCTTCAAGAGTGTGAGGGGCATGATCCGTTCCCATAACATCAATTTCAGGTAAATATTGGATTCCCAGTTGATTTTCCTTATCACGTAGGGGAGGATTGGTTTTAGCCAGGTTTCCGAATAGATTAAGGTAATTGGAATCAAGGAAGAGATGATGGGGAGTTATTTCTGAAGTAACTGGGCAACCTGCGGTCCGAGCATTGTGAATAAGTTGGAGTGATTTTTTGGTGCTCACATGACAGAAGTGTACTTTTTGATTATATTTTCCAGCCAAAGAAATGGCTGATTCCACGGCCTCAATTTCAGCCTGAGGAGGACGTGCTAAGGAGTATAGTTCTGGATCATTCCCTTCTTTTTTCATCATTTCCGTGTACTGTTGAACCAATTTACTGTCTTCAGCATGTAATGAAATAACGTGATCAGGAGCAACGCTATTTATCTTACTGAAAGCCTCCATTAAAAAGTCATCATCAACCAGATCCATAAAGATCTTGAAAGATGCTGGCCTTAATGCGACAAGTTCTTTAATATATGATAGATCAGAGACTCCGGCATGTATTCCAAAATCAACCAAACTCTTCTTTGCACCGATCTTCAGTTTTTCTTTAAACGCTTGTGGGGTGTTGGTGGGAGGTAAAGTGTTAGGCATGTCCAGTACGGTGGTAAACCCCCCGGCAACGGCAGCAGCACTCCCAGTATGGAAATCTTCCTTAAAAGTAAGTCCAGGGTCTCTGAAATGGACATGAACGTCAATCAGGCCAGGAAGAACAATTTTACCCTTTAAATCAATGGTTTCATCTGCATTTGAAGGTAATTTTTTAATGGAAACTATGATTTCGTCTTTAATTCCCAAACAAACTTCTTCAGCATTGATATCCAGTTTACAGTTAACAAGACACAAGTCCAACATGTTACACCTTAAATTGAACAATTAAACTTCACAAACTTACCAGACTTAGATTGAAGTATGATTATAAATAGTCTGTAAAAATAATCATATAACCTTGCATGATGATAAATACTAGTGTGGGGTACAATGTCTTCTGAAGAATTTGTGAAATCTATCATGTCCTGTGATAAGAAAATATTTCTGAAGGATTTGAGGACCAGGCCTCGGTTTAAAGAGCCAGAATCTGATATTGAAATACTGGCAGATTTCACAGAATACAACCCAATCCATAAAGGCCATTTGCACTGCCTTTTAGAGGCAAAAAAGATCGTTCCCAATGGATTATTTGTGGCAATTGTTCCAGGCCCATTTGAACGTAGTGGCAGGGGAATACCATACATAATGACCCGCCAAGCACGTGCAGAGGCAGCAATAGCTGTGGGTGCAGATGTGGTGGTGGAAGGACCACCCATGGGAGTGATGGGATCAGGACAATACTCATTGTGTCTGGCACGCATGTTCCAAGCACTGGACACAGATTACATACCTCGAGGATATAAGGTAGAACCTGACTTTCAAATCCTACTGGAAAAAATAAGAAAAGGAGTAGGAGTGGCCCCTAAACCATACCGCATGGTTGATATGGAAACCGGTGAAGTTCTCTTAAAAGGGAAGCTTAACGAGGATAATTATGTTATTGTATCCTTTTCAAAATCCTTAACCAAGATTGACTTTGACTTTAAGGATAAATTCATATTCATACCTCGGTTAGAAGGAGTTAGTGGAACTATAATCCGAGAATCAGTGGTTTCAGGAGTTTTAGAATCTGCTAAGGATATGTTACCTGAAGAAACCATTAAAATATTAAAAAATGAAATGGAAAATGGTAGAGCACCCCTTAACATGGTCCGGGATGTAAATAGTATTATCCGGACGGCTAATAACTCATCAGTGCCTGATTTCAAATCTTTCAGCGTCATTGATGAACGTACCATTGAAAACATGATTCAGAAAAGGCCTTTTAGCAGTATAAAGGAAATTGAATCTTGTATTGCCAGGGGATTCAGTAGGCATCATCGTCAGAGGGTTTTATCGTCATTAGAAGTGTGTGTTGATCGGGATGATCTTTCCAGATACATTGATAATTACCCTTCAACCATACGCATATTAAACTATAAAAATAAAGAAGTGCTAAGAGAATTTAAAAAGAGAATAGTACATAGGAGGCTAGAGATATGCCAGTGAAGAATGGAGACTTTATAAAGCTTGAATACACCGGAAAAGTTATAGAAACCGGTGATATCTTTGATACAACTGATGAAGAATTAGCAGAGGAAAAAGGAGTACATTCAGATAAGAAAACTTATGGGCCCATCTCAGTAATTGTGGGTGGAGGTCACCTGCTCAAAGGTATGGAAGATGCAATAGTGGGCATGGGAGAAGGTGAAGAAAAAACCATCCAATTATCACCTGAAGAAGCTTTTGGTGAACGTGACCCTAAATTAGTGCAATTAGTGCCCATGTCTGAGTTCAAAAAACAGGACATAAACCCCCAGGTGGGAATGGCCATAACTTCAGAAGGAAACACCGGTATAATCCGTAGTGTCAGTGGAGGTCGAGTCAGACTGGATTTCAACCACGAACTGGCCGGTAAAAACCTGGAATACCAGATGAAAGTGGATTCCGTAATTGAAGATGATGTGGAAAAAGTTAAAAGTTTAATCGACCTTCATTACCGCACCCCTAACTTGGATGCGGAAAAACACCAAGTGGACTTTGAAGATGATAAAGTGATCATTGCCATGGATGAAATGGCCAAATTCGACCAGAGGCCACACATGGAAATAACCATGGATCGGTTCCGAATAGCAAGGGACATTCAGGACAATATGGATATTAAAACAGTAGAATTCGTGGAATCTTTCACTAAAAAAGAGGAAGTAGAAGAGTCTACTGAAGAAGCTTCTGCTGAGGAAGTTTCTACTGAGGAAGTTCCTGAAGCGGCCTCTACAGAGGAAGTTTCTACTGAGGAAGTTCCAGAAAAACTGCCTGAAGATGAAGTTAAAAAAGAATAGATTTTTTATCTTCAATTTTCTTCTTTTTTAAAACATTTTCTTTTACATTATCTTTTTTTGAATTATCTAACGATTTTTGGATTATTTGGTGATCTTATCTAACCATCACAAACCAATTTTTTTCTTGGGTATATTTTCATCAGTAGAAATACTATCATTGCATTTCACGGCCAGGTCAGAACCCTAGGCGCACGGACAGTTTTTACCCTATCTCGCACCATATCTGGCCAGTTGGATTCATCAAAACCCTTCTGGGCCAGGAAACCAAAAAGCCATCTGGTGGTTCCAATACCAGTACAACCAGTCCATAAAGTGTGGTTATGGGTTTCTTTAATTGAAAAACCTTCAGTAAAGTGAGTACCATGGACATTGGCAGAAACTGCAGCCACACCCTTATCAGCGCCAGGTACAACCAGTCTCATCTCATATTTGGGCACATCAGGGAATTCAATACCTCTTTCCTCTACTTTACGACCTTCCAAGTAAAAGGGATCATCACCGATTTCAGTGTACCATTCCAGTTCCATCTGGTTGGCTAAATCCTGTGATATATTTAGAGTCGCATCACGAATCTCCTCAACCTGCTCAGGCAGACCTAACCAGACCAGCTCAGTCCTCTGGAACTCATGCACACGGTCAAGTCCTTTAGCTCCACCAGCTTCCCAACGATAGGTCCAACCACTCTTATCAAAGAGTTTAATAGGCAAATCTTTTTCATCCAGGACTTCGTGACTGAAAAATTCGTAGAATGGTTCACACTGGGCTGGTGCCAGAACATAGGAAGGATCCTTCAAACCATCTTTCAAACGGTCTATTGGAACTTCTTTTTTTATCAAAAGCTCAGTTTTAAATTTTTTAAACACTTCAGGGTCACGACGAGGGGCACTACAATAATACATCCCCTCTGGAAGGCCTTCCAAGTATCTCATCTTGTTCATCACGGGGATAGGTATGAGTTTGGGCCACATGCACTCATAAAATTCCAACTGTTCTGCCAGAACCTCCAGGAATATATCTTCAATGGCACGCTGCAGAGTAATAAATTGAGGTCCATAGAACCATTGACCTTTACCAGGGAATTTTTTCACCCATCCCTGTTTTACTGCTTTTTCAGTGGGATCTCCTTCGGAAAATACTGGAAATTTAGGACTGCGACCTATGATAGTTCCAGGTTCAATTTTAGTCACTTTACGGGTTAAAATATCATCAGCATCCTCATCGGATTCTTTTTGTGAAGCAGTTTTCTCAGATTCAGCTAGTACCTGCTTAATTACTCGATCCACCACATGGTTTCGAAGGTCTCCTTCTTTTAGTTTTTTAAATTTAATGACCATTTTATCATCATGGAACAGGGCCTCATCCACATAGGGCATTTGGGAAACATCAACCATTTCAGGAGATGGGATTTCAATATGGTAATTTTTAACACTCATTTTACGGACACCAACATGATATTTTGGTCCTAAAAGTTGAGTTAATGGTTTTTTAATCCTTAAAAGTGCATCGTGTGCTCTTCCTCTTCTGCCTGATACTATTTTGAGATGTAGATTTTTACCGGAAAGATTCCACTCCACAATATGTGAAGCATCACTTTCCTGGTCCTTTGGTATTCCTTTAAGGAATAGTTCATTGTTTGCTTCTTCAACAAATCCAGCAATATCATCTAAAGCATCATCAGCATCTTTACTGAGTAAAATTTCTCCTTCAAGTGTAAATTTCATTTTAATACATCCTTCTGATTACAATGAATGGGTTAAATATTTCATTTAAAGTTTTAATGAGGGGTTAAGAGATTCAAAGTATTATTATATTCTATTTGGAGTTTTAATACTCTTATTCAGAGTTCTAACATTTTTTCAATTAACATTTCTGAAAATATAAGATCATCAACCGTGGAAAGAATGGTTTTAAGCGATTCTCCGTTTAGATTACACACCACAGCGCCATGGTCCTGGAATGATTCTAAAAAACCAATATTATCTGGTTGCAAGGATTCAAAGGCAATTTTCGCCTGTTCTTCGTTATGATAACAGAAAGTGATGCTGGTTTTAACATTCATGGTATAACTTTCCCTATTTTAATCAGATAGGCTATGATTTAAGAGATTTCCTGCTATTTTCTCAACAGCCTGTCGGGCAGCTGATTCAGGGTAATCAACCAGGGGACGGCCCTCCATATCTGCCAGCACAACCAGATCATCACGGGGGATGCTACCTAACACGTCCACATCCATCTCTGCCAACTTTTCTGTAACGAATTTTTCTTCCACATCACTGGAGACCTTGTTGATCACAGCTACCACATTATGAATGCCTATATCTGTAGCCAGTTTTTTAATACGGCTGGCGGTTTCCAAGGACTTGAGTCCAGGTTCGGCTACAATGATCATAACATCCACTGCTTCAGCGGTGCGCCTTCCCAAATGTTCTATACCTGCTTCCATGTCTAAAATAACCATTTCATCTTTTTTAACGATTAAATTCTTTAAAATGGCTTTTAACATTACTGAAGCAGGGCACACACATCCATCTCCGCCTTTATCCACAGTACCCATAACCAGAATCTTCAAGTTACCTTCAGGATCGTAATCGGTTGAAAGAGACTCTGGAAGGTCGGATATGGTGGGATTCATCTTAAAAACTTCTCCAAATGATGATCCTGGCTCGGCCCCTGTTCTTTCCCTTATCAGATCCTTCATCTTTGATATGGGGGTTACTGGTTGGTGGATGCCCAGACTTCCTAACAGGTTCATATCTGGATCAGCATCAATAGCATATACCTTATATTTCTCGGACAAAATAACAGCCAATGTACCTGCTAGGGTGGTTTTACCCACTCCTCCTTTTCCAGTTACCGCGATCTTCATGGTTATTGCACCGTTTGTTTAAATTTTCATTTCTATTAATTAAGTTTTAATATAATGATGATCAATTGGGAGTATTATGTAATTCATTTGTTTCAAATTCCCATAAATTTAGCTAGAGTCTATTGATCATTTTATATAATATAATTCTCCAAACTAATTGTACTATTGATTTCTACCTAGTTTAACTACATATTGTATTTACCTTTTAAGGTAGAGAAATAACGTTTATAGCTTCAATAATCACGTTTAAGCTTTAAATAACATTTATACAAGGAGGAATATTAGATGGTAAGAGCATACACTAGAAAAGATTACATACGCAAAATTCCTGGTTCCAGGATTGTTCAATATGATATGGGGAACCTATCCGGAGAATTCCCTTTAACAGTGAGTCTGGCTCTTAAGGAAAAAGCTCAACTATCCCACAATGCACTGGAGGCCGCAAGGATCGCCACCAATAGATACATGCAGAGAAAATCCGGTAGAATGGGTTACCACTTAAAGATAAGGGTTTACCCTCATCACATAGTTCGAGAAAACCCCATGGCTACTGGTGCTGGTGCAGACCGTGTGCAGGATGGTATGAGAAAGGCTTTTGGAAAGCCAGTCAGCTCAGTAGCAATGGTAAAGGCTAATCAGAGGGTTTTAACCATTAAAACCAATAAAAAGAACTTCACTGATGCTAAAGAAGCATTAAGAAGGGCTTCAATGAAGTTTCCAGTGCCCTGTCGAATAGTAATTGATGAAGGGGCAGAATTGGTTAAATAAACGCTAAAGATCATTAGTAATTACCATAAATTCTATGAATAAATCCTAAGTGGTGTATAAGCATGGAGTATGTCGAATTTTTCGAGGAGCTTAAAAAGGAAGATGTGGACATAGCTGGTGGAAAGGGAGCTAACCTGGGAGAGCTAACCCAAGCAGGGATACCAGTCCCCCCGGGATTTGTAATAACTTCTGCCACCTACCAGAAGTTCATGGATGAAACTGGAATCACCCAGGAGATAATGGACATTCTTAATGCCCTGGATGTTAACAACAACAAAGAACTTCAGGAATCTGCCCGGGAAATTAAAAAAATCATCAAGGAAACAGAAATACCTGATGAAATCAGCAATCTGATTATAGAAGCATACAATGCACTATGTCACCGCATAGGAAAAGAAAACGCTTTCGTGGCTGTACGATCCTCAGCCACCGCAGAGGACCTGCCAGAAGCATCATTTGCTGGTCAGCAAGACACCTACCTTAATGTAAAGGGACCGGAAGATCTGATAAAATACGTCAGAAAATGCTGGGCCTCATTATTTGAAGCAAGAGCCATATTTTATAGGGAAGAAAACAATTTCGACCACTCCAAAGTATACATAGCAGTAGTGGTTCAGGAAATGGTTGATGCCCAGAAAGCTGGAGTAATGTTCACGGTACACCCATCCACAGGTGAGGAAAAAATCCTCATTGAAGGAGCATGGGGTTTGGGAGAAGGAGTTGTATCGGGAACAGTCACCCCTGACACCTACTGGATGGATAAAGCCACTGGAAAAATTCTGGAGAAACAGGTGAGTGAGAAAAAAACCATGTTCCAGAAAAAATCCGAAAATGGCCAGACTGTACAGGTACCAGTCTCTGATGAGTTAAAAAACAAACAAGTTTTGGATGAAACTGAATTAACTCAACTGGTTGAACTGGGAAAGAATATCCAGGAACATTACAAGTTCCCTCAGGATACTGAATGGGCCATTGAAGATGGTGAAATTTTCATGCTGCAATCAAGACCAGTAACAACCCTGGACATGGGAACTGCTGAAGGAAAAGCAGTAAAAGAAGGTGAACGGACCGTAATCACCAAAGGATTAGGTGCAAGCCCTGGAATGGCTGCAGGACCCGTTAAAATCATTAACAGCACTGATGAACTGGACAAAGTCCAGCAAGGGGACATTCTGGTCACAATTATGACCACACCGGACATGGTGCCAGCCATGAAACGTGCCAGTGGAATAATCACAGATGAAGGTGGTGTAACCTGCCATGCAGCCATTGTATCCCGTGAACTGGGCATACCATGTGTGGTGGGAACCGGAGATGCCACATCCATACTCCCGGAAAACAGTAATGTAACCCTGGACGGAAATAAAGGAATAGTGTGGGAAGGTAAACTGGTGGAAACTGCGAAAAAAGAAGAAACTGCTGAAGAATCCACTGTAATAGTACAAGCTCCTCTCACAGTCACTGAAGTCAAAGTAAATGTGAGTATGGCAGAAGCAGCTCAAAAAGCCGCAGCAACCGGTGCAGATGGAGTAGGACTTCTTAGAACAGAACATATGATGCTCACCACCGGAGTACACCCTAAAAAATACATCATGGAAGGCAACGAAGACGAACTGGTTAAAGTACTGGTGGAAAACATCCTGAAAGTAGCAGACACCTTCTATCCAAAGACAGTATGGTACCGAACCCTGGATGCCCCTACTGATGAATTCCAATCACTTGATGGTGGAGAAGATGAACCCTATGAACACAACCCCATGCTGGGATGGAGGGGAATACGCCGGGAACTGGATGAACCAGAAATACTCCTGGCAGAATTCAAAGCCATTAAAAAATTACACGAACAGGGATACACCAACATTGGAATTATGTTGCCCCTAGTACAGCACCCTGACGAGCTAAAAGAAGCTAAAAAAATTGCTAGAAAGGCAGGACTCAAACCCCAGAAAAACATTGAATTCGGGATCATGGTAGAAACACCTGCAGCAGCACTGACCATTGAAGACTTCATTGCTGAAGGACTGGACTTTGTAAGCTTCGGAACCAACGATTTAACCCAGTACACCCTGGCTATTGACAGAAACAATGAAAACGTAGCCGACCTCTACACTGAAAGCCACCCTGCAGTCTTAAAGCTCATTGAAAGAGTCATAATTGAGTGTAACAAGGCAGGAGTCAAAACCAGTATCTGTGGACAGGCAGGAAGCATACCCTCAATTGTGGAAAAACTGGTGGAACTGGGAATCACATCAGTATCAGCCAACACCGATGCAGTGGCAACAGTACGTGATACCGTAGCCCGTGTGGAGCAAAAACTCCTCTTAAAAGCTGCCAGAAAATTAATGCAGGAATAAAACATATAAAAACAACACTTTTTCTTTTTTAAACCATTTATTTTATTTTAAAAATTGATATTTATTTTTAAGGGATGGAAATGGAAGACAACGGAATACCTGAAGAGCAAATATACCAGATGCTCAGGAAATACAAAGAAAAAGACCTCACCCATCGTTCAGGTAGAATCTTAGGATCAATGTGCACCTGTCCACATCCAGTGGGAATTAAAGCATATATGATGTTTTTAGAGTCAAACTTAGGAGATCCCGGACTTTTCCCCGGAACAAAGTCCCTGGAGGAAGAAGCAATCACCATGCTTGGTGAATTGATGGGCAAAAAGGAAGTTTACGGTCATATTATAACGGGAGGCACTGAAGCCAACCTTATGGCCATGCGAGCCGCTCGGAATATTAGTAAAGTTAGGGATCCTGAGATAATCGTACCTAAATCAGCTCATTTTTCCTTCAAAAAGGCTGCAGATATGTTAAAGCTTGATATGAAAATGGCAGATCTGGATGATGATTACCGGATGGACACCTCCTCAGTGGAGGATCTCATCTCTGATAACACTGTTGCTATTGTAGGAGTAGCCGGAACCACTGAACTGGGAAAAATTGACCCAATTGAAGAACTATCCAGGATATGTCTGGAAAAAGACATCTACTTACATGTGGATGCGGCCTTTGGAGGTTACAGCATCCCGTTCCTAAAAGATGCAGGTTATGATCTTCCTGAATTTGATTTTTCTCTCCCAGGAGTTTCATCCATAACCATAGATCCTCATAAGATGGGTCTTGCCCCCATACCTACTGGTGGAATACTTTTCAGGGAACGTGAGTACTTGGAGGTTATGGCAATTGAAACACCCTATCTTACCGAGGATTTACAGTCCACAGTGGTAGGTACCCGTACCGGGGCAGCCACAGCAGCCACCTGGGCCCTCCTGAAGCACCTTGGCAGGGAAGGATACCAGGAGGTATCCAGAAAATGTATGGAGATCACCTCACACTTAGCTGAAGGTGTGGAAAAAGCAGGATTTGAACTTGTAACACGCCCTGAACTTAATATAGTGGCTTTTCGTTCATCACAAATTCCAGTAGAAGAGATAGCCAGCAAACTTGAAAACAGGGGATGGGCTGTTTCCCTGGCATCCTACCCACAGGCAATCAGGATCATAGTCATGCCTCATTTGAAACGAGAGCATGTTAAGGCATTTCTGGCGGATCTTGAACTAATTAAAGAGGATTAATGAATAATGACAAATTTTAAGGTAATAAAGACCCCCATCCAAAAAATGGATGTTGATGATTTGGTTGTGGGAGATCGTATTGCTATTAGTGGAGAAATTCTCACTGGTCGGGATGCTGCCCTTCCCCGTCTGGTAAAACTCCTTGAAAATGGTGAAAGTCCTGCAGATCTTACCGGTACGGTGATTATGCACACAGCAGTAAGCCCTGCTGGTATAGCACCAACCAGCAGCAACAAAACCGAAATAGAAAATAGTATAGCTCCACTATCTGCAAATGGTGTGAGAATGCACATTGGGAAAGGAGCCCTGGGTGATGAAACCATCCATGCCCTTAAAAAGTATAATTCTGTTTTTGTGGTCACACCCCCGGCAGCAGCCCTCCTTACCAGCAAAGTCACATCATCCGAAGTTCTGGCATTTCCTGAGGAAGGTATGGAAGCCATACATCGTCTGGAAGTCAAAAATTTCCCGGGGATAGTGGCAGTTGCTCAGGGTGAGTCTATTTACTAAACTAATTCCATGATATTAATTTGTTTTTATTCATTTCAGGGCCCTGGTTTTCCAAAAGCCTTGTCCCCTGCGTCTCCTAAACCAGGAACAATGTAACCATCGTGATTGAGCTTTTCATCCACTGCACAGGTGTATATTTCAACTTGAGGGTGTTCAGCCTCCACACATTTAATACCCTGTTTAGAAGCTATGACATTGAGCACCACTAACCTACGTGGGCTTCCCTTCTTCTGGATCCGATCTAAAATAGCGTTCATGGTATTTCCAGTGGCCAACATAGGATCAGCAACCACCACTATCTTATCCTCCACAGAGGGTAGTTTGAAGTAACCCACCTCCACTGGGAAAGGTGGTTCATCTTTTCTCCAGGCTCCTACCACACCGTACTGTGCCTCCTTGAAAACCCACATAATCCCCTCAACTAATGGTATAGCGGCTCTTAAGACACTTACCACTACTAAATCCTTTTCACATTTAATTTCAACTCCTGCAGCAGTTCCTAAAGGAGTTTGGACGGTCACATCATCTTTTTCAAGTGTGTTGGCCAGTTCATAGGCTAACCAACTGCCTATTTCAGTTATCCCTGCCCGGAAGTTGGTTCTATCTATGTTCTCCTCCCTGATCAGGGTGAGTTTTTCCTGCACCAGTAAATGGTCAATTATTTTGATCATACTTTCACACCTGCGACTTACATTGTGTAAATGTCATTTATTCAATTTTTAGTTCTGTTTTATTTTTTTCCTATAATTGTTTTAACTGTAATTATATGTTTATCAGATTTTCCCAAAATTCATTTTAGTTAAACTACATACTAAATGTAGGGTGTGAAAATGCGAACCAAGTTACTGGTTATAATTGCGGTTCCAATAATATTAATAGCTATTTTGGTAGTTTTCTTTTTGGCAGTTCCTGAAGGTGTTAACAAAACTGGTTCTAATTACAGTACCGAAATCTTGGCAGAAAACCTTGAAGTTCCATGGGCACTGGCATTTTTACCAGATGATCGTCTAATATTCACTGAACGTGGAGGTAATGTCAGTATTCTGGAAGACCAGAATGTTAAAACTGTGGGAACCATTAATGTAACACAAAACAGTGAATCAGGACTTCTGGGTATTGCTGTAGATCCTAACTTCACTCAAAACAATTACATCTACCTTTACTATACTTTTGGTGATTATAACCGCATTTCCCGTTTCAAACTGGAAAGAGACCAGCTGTCTAATGAAACGATCCTCGTTGACAACATTCCTGCTGCCCAGATACATGATGCAGGAAGACTGAAGTTTGGGCCAGATGGAAAGCTCTATGCAACTACTGGGGATTCTGGGGATTCTGCTCTGGCTCAGAACTTGAGTTCCCTGGCTGGTAAAATATTACGCCTTAACTCGGATGGTACAGTTCCAGATGACAATCCTTATGGAACTTATGTTTACAGTTACGGACACCGGAACCCACAGGGGATAACTTGGGATGAACAGGGGATGATGTACGCATCTGAACATGGTCAAACCATGAACGATGAAATTAACATTATAACTAAGGGTGGAAACTATGGATGGCCTCTTTATGAAGGTAATAATACTGCACCTGGATTCATAAAGCCTTTAAGGGCCTACACGGAATTCACTTTAGCTCCTTCTGGAATAGCCTACTATGAAAATGCTATTTACGTGGCAGGTCTCAAAGGCTCTCAACTAAGGAAATTAAACTTGTCTACTGATGGAAAAACCATCGTGGGAGAAGAAACCCTGTTAACGGATCTGGGAAGAATAAGGGATGTGGTGGAGCATGAAGGGTACCTTTACATCTCCACTTGCAATCGTGATGGTCGGGGAACTCCCCAATCAGGAGATGATAAGATAATAAGGATTAAACTGGATTATTAAGAAATTTTAGGGTAGTCTATTGGATCATTCACTTTTTTCCGGTTCATTATCATCATTTTCTTTGTTTTTATTCCCATTTCTGTTTGCATTTCCCTTTTTGTCCCTTATTAACACATTTTTGCCATGAGGTGAAGGTATAACCCTCATGTCTCCATTTTTAAACTCTAATTCCATTTCTTTTCCATCATACAACATGTGCAGGAATATGGCTAGGGATGAAACCTCAGAATGGGGTTGTGTGGTCACCGAGACATTCCAATCTGCCTCTTGATACACTTTACTGGGAACCCTGGAACCACCTACCACCACCAGTTTATCTTTATTTGAGGCCCTGATTTTGGGAGTTACCTCCTGAACTGGCTCTCCATACATGGTTAGGTGGATTATTTCTCCACCTCCTTTTTTCCATTCACCAAGGAGATTTTGCCATCCTTTACGGTATCCCACCTGAAAATCACCACCCCAACGTTTAACCACATCCTGAACATTTGCAATGAGCTTTTTATCATGGTCACCACTTAAAAATACTCCTGATGCTCCCAATGCACGGGCAGTCAGGCAAACATGGGTGGTAATCCGTGCATCACGTTGCCTGCGATGATCCAGACGTAAAACATTAACTTGCATTTAAAAACCCCACGAAATGAATATAACCATAACCACTAAGGATAACATCCGCCCTATCTCATTGGATGCTCCCAGTATATCTCCGGTTGTATACTTGAAACTTCGCCTGGTTATTAAAACCATGATAAGTCCAGCAACCACTCCCCCTACTATGCCAACGACTCCTATGTAACTAAAAGCCAGGAATCCTAACAGGAGAGCGAAAATTATGGAAACTGTTAGAAGTTTACAGTTCATGTTCTTTACAAAGTACTGTCCAGTACCATCATCCAAAGATTTGGAAAACGTTGCACAACTCACCAAACTCGTTTTAGCAGCAATTTCTGAAGTAAAAAGTGCAGTAAGAATGTAAATTGGGGGTATGGTAGTTACGGCAGTGAAAGTTATTAGAGAAACTGTCAAAAGATTAGCCAGACCTCCAGTTCCTATTCTTTTATCTCGCATTATCTCTATTCTACGCTCTGGATCTCCATGGGCCATTAATCCATCGCCAAAATCCACCAGACCGTCCAGGTGGTGGAAACCAGTAAATGAAATGGCCAGAGTGTAAATCAATGCAGCTGATAACAATTGGGGTAGATGTAATGGATCTAAAATCAGCCAACCAAAACCTCCCACAATTATTCCAATGAAAGCCCCAATCAAAGGCCACAAAAATGTGAACCTTGCCATTTCTGGAATGGTGCTGTGAATATTTAGGGGTAATATTGTGGAGAAGGATATCAGGCCCATAAACCCCTGCCAGCTAAGAGGTGCACGTTCATTCCTTTCGGTATCAGAAAGGGTATCCTTACCTTGTGAACTGTTCATGGCGATAATCACTCCTCAAAAACCTTGGACATGGAACCTGCCACCAGACCGGCAAAAACATCATCCAGCATAGGTCCTAAAGTTCCAATAATCCCTGGTTTCTCCTCATCATACCGTTTAAAGTTGAATATTGCTTTAGTGCCAGCAATTTGGTTGGCAATGGCCATGCCTAGAACCTCGTCAGAGTACAGATAAGCTGGGTCATCATCCACATTGATCCCACTGATTCTGTGTTTTTGAAGGTCTTCTTCAACCTTGATCCCGGCTACAATTAACACTACAACATTGATATCTGCCAACGATTTCCGGATCTGTTCTTCCAGCACAATTTCCAGTTTCCTGGTTCTTTCAACTCCTGCCAGAAGTTCTAAACCTGCATCTACCAGTTGGGATACTTCAACCCCTACTTCTGACATTAACTCATAAATAGTGTAGGGCATCTGTTCATCTTCCATTAAAAACACCTATAAATTTTAATTAATTATAGTGGGGGCACTGCTAAATAATTTATTCTAAATAAAGGGGTGAATAAATCCTATTTGGTATGAATTTTGTAGTGAACAATACATTGACCCTTCCTATGGATAAATTATTTAGATATATATTAACATAAATATCACTACAATTATCTGGTCTAGATAATATGGAAAATTATATCCTACCATTGTTAGGATATTTTGATGGCCTATAAGCGGATAGATCAACAGATGGGGGTGTTAATTTGAGAGTTCATCTTAGAGTCTTCGTAGAAGTTGAAAATCTGGGAAAAGCTATGAATGCCCTTACTGATGCAGGCATTACCGGATTTTATCTCCTGGAATATAAAGGTATGTCTCCTCAGGATTGGAAGGGATTCTCTATTAAAGAAGATCCTAAGTCAGCAATAAGTCTCATCAGGGACTATGCTAACGATGCTATGCTTATTTGTTGTGTGGTGGAAGAAGAAAAAACAGATGAAATTGTAGAATCAGTAATGAACGCCATGGAAGGTGAAAAATATACCATTCTAGAGGTTCCAATTCGGCGCATTATCGTGAACTACAAAGATGAAGATAAAGAACGAGCTGAAACATGGTTACTTGAGAAAGAAGTACCTTGCTTTTACTGTGGTGAAAAAGCTGTTCAAAGAATAAGAATAGATTTAAACAAAGCTAAAATATGGTGCACTAATTGTGGTGCAGCCAGATACTACCTCATAAAAGGTGTAGAAAAGGAGGAACAGTAATGGCTGTTAAAAAATGGAAACTTGAAAAGAGTGCCAGCTGTTATAACTGTGGAGATGCCACTATTCATGATGTAGAGGTAGATGAGTACAGTATCAAAATACGATGCCGGGACTGTGGATTCAGCCGTTATTACACCTTTCACATGGTAGATTTACCTGTGAAATGCGATACTGATGACGAAAAATAGAAAAAGGAAATAGGTATAAATTATATACCTATTTAATTAATTTCAACCTTGAAACTCTCAGTTTTTTCCTGTTTTGGAATTTCAACCTTTAAAACACCGTTTTCGTATTTGGCTTCAGCTTCCTGAGGAATAACCTTTTTGGGAAGTCTGACAGTTCTTCTAACAACTCCTGATTTTCGATCATGGCGATTTAGAGGGGTTCCACGGTTAGTTTCTTCTTCAAAGTCAAAATTAGCTTTTACCCTGACCCTGGTTTCTGTGACATCCAGTTCAATATCTTTCTTTTTAATACCTGGCAGGTCCACATGAACGATCATGCTCTCATCAGTTTCGAGAATATCTTTCC
The DNA here is from genome assembly GCF_017873625.1 of Methanobacterium petrolearium. Taxonomy (NCBI): domain Archaea; kingdom Methanobacteriati; phylum Methanobacteriota; class Methanobacteria; order Methanobacteriales; family Methanobacteriaceae; genus Methanobacterium; species Methanobacterium petrolearium. The sequence goes on from NZ_JAGGKL010000005.1 coordinate 63,627, forward strand.
CAGGAACAAATGTGTAGTCAATGATGGATTTTCCAATGTCTTTACTGATATTATCAATAGTTCGTGCGGTATCTTCCATCATTTTCTCGATAAAACCTTTTTTATCCCGAGTACTCCGTTTATTTTTCATTTATTTCACCTCATAGTTTATGAGTCAACCTCGTTTTCGAGTCAATTAATGTAATGACCAAATCAATTATATAAAATTTCCCAGAAAAACCCAAAAAAATGATACATAGTCATTGTAAAATAATATAAAACAGATCAACAATTAAGGAAAAATGGGTGAATCTCAGATTAATATAGATTCAAAGGAAATAATCATTAATAGGAAATCTGAATATACCCATATTGGAGGATTATAATTTATGGTTCTAATAATAGACCCTCAACAGTCCGGAATATCTGGAAACATGATAATTGGGGCTTTAATCAATTTAGGGGCAGATCGCGAGATAGTTGGGGATGTCATGGAAGTTTATGGTTCTCATTTTGGTGAAGTGGATGTTGAAATAACTGAGGTTAACAAAGCAGGAATTTCCGCCAGTTTTGCCGATGTCCGATGCTCTGACCACCAGGCCATGGGATACACCAATCTATTGGAGATTTTAGATAGCATAGAACATGAAAAAGTAACAAAAACTATTTTAAACTTTGCTAAAAAAGTTTTCCAAACAGTGGCAATTGCAGAATCCCGTGTTCATGGAATTGATCTTGATAAAATCCATTTCCATGAAGTAGGGGCGGCAGACGCTGTGGCAGACATAGTGGGTGCATCCTATGCTTTCCATGAATTAGGACTTCATAAGATGAAAGTTTATGGACTACCACCAGCACTCGGAGGGGGCAGGATTAAAAGTAAACATGGAGATCTAAGTGTTCCAGCCCCTGCAACACTGGAAATACTTAAAAATGTTCCTGTAACTGGTGGTCCAGTAAACTATGAGTTAACCACTCCTACTGGGGCAGCTTTGCTGGTTAATATGGTGGATGAATTCTGTGAATTTTACCCAATGATAACTAATCACAAAGTTGCTTATGGTGCTGGAAAACTCGATCTGGAATTTCCAAATGTACTGAGGGTTGTGTCAGGAATTTTACCGGTTCCCACAGATGAAATCTCCATCCTGGAGACTAACCTGGATGATGTTACTGGAGAAGTTTTAGGCAACACCATGGACAGGTTGATGGAAGAAGGCGCCCTGGATGTCACAATAATCCCAACTATAGCCAAGAAAAACAGGCCAGGACACCTTTTAAGGGTGATAACTAAAGCTACCATGAACAATAAACTGTCAGAAATCATAATCCGAGAAACAGGAACACTGGGTGTTAGAACCATGCCATATGTCCATAGACATATTGTTGATCGGGAGATAATTCCAGTTGAAGTTGATTTTAATGGAAAGGTAAGGACTGTACGGATTAAGGTGGCCAAGATCGGTGAAGAGATAATTAACAGCACTGTTGAATATGAGGATGCCAAAAAGATTTCCAGAGAAATGGGACTTCCTTTAAAGGATATTATAAGAATCATTAACCAGAATGTAAAAGTGGAAGATGATTGATTATCAATGGGCTTTTGGGAGGAAAAAAATATGAAAAACATTGCAGTATGTGGACTGGTCTGTCAGGAATGCCAGTTTTTTAATGAAACATGCCAGGGATGTAATGAAGTTAAAGGAAAAACCTTCTGGGCCCAAGAAATAATGCCAAAAAAGGTTTGCCCAATCTTCAATTGTGCGGTTAATGATAAAACCTATAGAAATTGTGGGGAATGTTCCCAGTTACCCTGCAATATATTTAATGAACTGAAAGATCCCAATATTTCTGATGAAGAGCATGAAAGATCTATTTCTGACAGGATAACAAGATTAAAATCTAAATAGAGAGTTAAAAACATGTTTATAACTACTAAAGTATAGGATAATCTTCTAAAAATGTGTTAAAAATGAATAATTCAAACAGAAAAAAAGCGATATCTGTTCTATCAGGAGGTCTGGACTCAACAGTAGCCACTTCCCTCCTGGTGAAAGATTATGATATTCATGCTGTAACCTTTGATTATGGTCAAAGAAGTGTCAAGATGGAAATAAGATCTTCAATGGCTATATGTGAAGAATTAGGCATGGAGCATACGGTTATCAAACTTCCCTGGCTAACCCAGCTGGGTGGTTCTGCACTGACCAGCAAGGATGAAATTCCCAAACTTGAAGCAGATCAACTGGATGATAAAGAAGTTTGTGATGAAACTGCCCGGAAAGTATGGGTTCCTGGTAGGAATGTGGTGTTCACAGCCATTGCATTATCTTTTGCCGAGGCAGAAGACGCAGAGAAGATCATAGTTGGATGGGATCTGGAAGAAGCAGCAACCTTTCCCGATAATTCTAAAGAATTCTTAGATGCTTTCAACAATGTTCTGGAAATTGGTTCACTGGATGATGTGCAGATAGAAGCCCCTCTTATCAGGATGCACAAAGAAAACATTGTAAAATTAGGTGATAAGATAGGAGCACCAATGCAACTCAGCTACTCATGTTACATGGGTGGAGAAGAACATTGTGGCTGGTGTGAATCATGCATGAGGCGTAAAAGAGCCTTCAAATCTGCAAATGTAGAGGATAAAACCCAATATCGGGATAAGTGACTTTCAGGGTGGGTGGATTTGAATTCACTCATGGTTTAAATATTTCAAATAATATTCATCTTTTCCAGAGGAACTTCTCTTAATTTCCAGTTTATTACCTTGTTTAAGCCCTTCCCACCTTATAAAGTAATGTTCATGGGGTAAATCCGGTCCCCTACAGGTGCATGGATAGGACTCAACCCTAACTTCATGTGCTGATTCCTTTTCTTTAAGTACGAAATCTTCTCCTAATTGGGGGAAAAATGATAATTTATTTTTTAAAATGAATATAAAATTATTATCTGCTTCTTTTGATGATATTCTCCTTGAATAACTATTTTTTGAACCCATGGAAATCCCCTTACTAATGTATTGTTTTTTAATAAATAAATTTCCAATAAATTTAATTCAATTTATAAATTTAAGAATCCTTTTGCATTTTCTCCCAATATTAATTCTTTACTTTTCTGAGGTATTGGAAGATTTTTTATATGTTCTATGTCATTTTTAGGGTCAACCCAGGGATAATCAGAACCAAACATCACTCTTTCAGGACCTATAGTTCTGATCAAGTCAGCAGCTTCCTCATCATCTAAGGTGGTAGGGGAGTTGATGTGTGAAATGGCAATAGCAGTGTCAAACATCACCTGAGGATATTTATCAGCTATTTCAACTGTCTGATCCCAAAATCCATTACCCAGATGAGCCAGGACCAGTTTCAACTCTGGAAAGTCTTCCAGTACAGGTAGCCATCTATTGGGCTCTCCATAGGTAGAATTAGTGTCTATATTCATCCCAGAATGAGCAGTTATCGGTAGATCATGATCTGTTAACCATTGGTAAACTGGCCACATCAGTTCATCGTCAGGAGCGAATTTTTGGGCCACAGGATGTATTTTCACTCCCTTCATATCCCATTTGAGTTTATGTTCCAGTTCCTCCAATGGTTTTCGACCGGTCATGGTGGGGCTTACTGAGATAAATGGGATGAACATGGGATATTTAGCTGGCCTGTTTTTACCTGGTCGAGTTATGGCCACTGTCCAGAAGTTATTGTTTTTAAGCTGGTTATCCGGAGCGAAACTAACCATAATTGCCTTATCTATCCCCGCATTTTTCATGTCTTTCAAATAATCATCTGGTGTGCCGTAACTGTAATAATCCACACCATGTTTCTCTTTAATCATTTCTACAACCATTTTTCCAACTTTTTCTGTTGGATGCAGGTGTATGTGGGAGTCAATGATCATAATAAATCTCCATAATAATACGTAGCCAAGTAGCATGATTTTAGCTACACTAATTGCCTAATTTTACCTAATTTCATATAAGGTTCAATTTAAGGTGAATATTCATATCCGCATTCATTACATGCATATTTATACCATACAACACGTCCATCGCATTTTGGACATTTAAATCTCTTATTTTGTTCTTTAATCCAGTTTTTTACACCCTTTTCATTAATTTCTTTAAGGTTATCGTATATTTCATGGCGATATTTGAATCTGGCCTCGCCAGGATGAGAATTTTTCAACTTCTTTTCTAGTAATTGGCAGGGAAATTCATCACATTCAATACAAAAGTTAAGATTTTTTTCTTCAAAACAACAATTCCTAATTTTGCATTTCCACTTACTTTTCCTACGCTGCTGGTGATCCTCAGAACCGCAGCCTAAACAGCTTTTCGCATAAGAGGGACATGCTCCACAAAAAACTCCGCAAGGGGATGTTTCATCCGGTATTCTACCCATAATCAAACCTTCCACAAATTTCAATTATTTGTTTCATGTGATAATACATTTAAACCTTTGAATCCAACAGATATCCCATTCCAAAGGTTATTATTGGTATCATGAGGTAAGTGATGCCCACATCCATCATATAGTTTTTTAAAGTCATTTGCATAGGATTGGGAGGTAAAAACATTACCAAATCGATAGCTATACTAATCACAAACCAGATAACTCCGATCATAACTCCTTCCTTTGTGTAACCGGTTTCTAAGTTTTTTAGATATAAATATGCCAAGGCCACCACGATAACAGTAAGAGTTACCGGCATAATAGATTCAAATAGTGGGTTTCCTGCAGTTTTCAATGGGTAGATGAAAAATGATACCACAAATGGCACCAGCCACACTAACAATCCGAAAAAGATCATTTTCAAGTATTTGTTCATGTTCAAAACCACTAATTTACAAATATTTCCTTAATAATTCCAAATATTTTCTCAATCTATTTCATAAACATCTCTAAAAGAAAAAATAGAATGTTTATAGATTAAATCTACTTTTTAATCACTGGGAACGATTCTTCGGTTAGTAATTCATTTTCTGGTGTTTCATTGGGGTCTGAGAGGTAAGTTTCCATGAGTGGGCCTACAATTTCATATCCATTTTTGTAGGCATATTGTGCCAGGGCACCTATTGCAGTTCCACATTCACTGTAAGGACCTTTATATATGGTTGATAGGACCATTTGCTCAGGAACTGTTTTGATTTTAACTTTTCCCTCTTCTTCTGCTTCCCCTGCAAATGGGATTGCTATTTCATACATCAGCTCTTCTACTGGTACTTCCTGGGGGCTGTTGAAGAATATTCCATATGGAGGACCCATCATCTGCAGTCCTTTAGCCATTATGAACCCCACAACTTCACCCATGAGAACAGGAATTTCATCAAAGGGCCCTTTATAGGTTATGTATGCAACCTGCATTTTTCCAAGTTTCTTTTCGACTATTTCCATTTTTCCACCTTCTAAAGATTTTCTTCCCTTTTAATTTTTTCAATGAATTCAGTTACCCATTCCCTCTCTGTTTTGAGAGTTGCCAAGGGCCTGCTAAAAAGTGCCACAACGTAATAAGGTGTGTTTAGTTCTTCCTGCATTTTTACCGAGCTTTCCAGGAATTTAATCCTACCTTCAGCTGATTCTAGATAATTTTCCAGGCATTCAATGATTTTTTGCGGTTCTAAATAGTTAAGGTAAGCCAGTCCCAGATCAAAAGGGTTAATTAACTTTTTATTCCATGAAAGCAGGTCAACAATCTTTTCTTTCAGAGTCTTCCTCCCCAGATCAGTGATGGTGAACACCTTACGAGAAGGCTTTCCTTCCACTCTTTCTAGCTTTGATGTGACCAGTTCCTTTTTTTCTAACTTTTTTAAAACATAATAAATGGATGAAAATCCTATCTGGGTCCAGTTACGCATACCCCATCCTTCAATGGTCTTTTCCAGTTGGTAACCGTACTGTGGTTCTTCATATAACATGCCCAGTATGGCTACCTCTAAATCTGATATTCTAGGCATATAATATTCTATATTTATAATAATATAAAAAGGTTCTGATTAACTAAATACATTAATAACGGTAAAACAATGCAAGTGAATTCTACTTATTCCAGAATATATAATGCCTTAATTTTCCAATACACTAAGTAATCTTTTTATTGAACCCAGAAATGCATTCAAGATAATCTTTTTCACAATAAATAATAAAAAATAGAATAAATAACAAAAAGATTTTATCTAAGAATGGTATAGATAGGAATGGAGATAACAATGATTGAACTATTATTATTCCTCATCATGCTTTTTATTGTAGCCATAATCTCTTTAAAAATTGATAAACTACCAATTAGTCCGCAGATGATATTTATTTTCGCTGGAATCTTATCAGGATGGTTTTTTACAGGTTATGTGGATATTAAAGAACCACCCATTTCCACAACATTATTTTTAATAGCAGAAATAGCCCTGGTGTTGGTTTTATTCACCGATGCATCCAGAGTTCCCTTAAAAGATCTTAGAACCAATAACTTACCTCCAAGACTCCTTAGTATTGGACTTATATTAACCATAATTCTGGGGGTCGTGCTTGCAACTTTAATATTTACTGATTTAACTTTTTGGGAAGCAGCAATAATTGGCGTGGTTTTGGCTCCTACCGACGCTGCCTTAGGACAGATAGTGGTGAAAAATAAGGGAATACCACTTAAAATCCGTGAAGCACTGGAAATTGAGAGTGGATTAAATGATGGGTTGGTTGTACCCTTTTTACTGGTTTTCATTAGCATTGGCATGGCCGCAGAAACATTTTCTCCTACTGGTTACTTCATTAAAGTTGCACTGGAACAGATAGGATTAGGAGTACTTGCAGGTCTTGTTGTTGGACTTTTAGGGTCCTGGCTGGTTATAAAATCACGAGACAAAAGCTGGATAACTTCTGAATATCAGAGAATAGCTTTTTTGGTTCTGGCTATAATCTCATTTATTGTGGCTGATGAAATGGGTGGCAGTGGTTTTATTGCAGCGTTTGTTGGTGGTCTGGCAGCAGGATACATTACTCAGGATGCAGGTAAAGTTTTAATGGATTTTGCAGAAACAGAAGGGCAATTTTTAAATTTAACTGTCTTTTTCATTTTAGGCATAGTTATTGTCGGTTTACTGCCACATATCACCTGGCAGGTAATTCTTTATGTAATTTTAAGTTTAACTGTTATCCGCATGTTACCGGTGGCTATATCTTTAATCGGGACTAAAATAAATTGGGATACAGCATTGTTCATGGGATGGTTTGGTCCCAGAGGATTAGCATCAGTAGTGTTGACTAGTTACGCTCTGGAAAGATTAACCACTTTTCCAGGAAAGGATACTTTTATCTTAGTGGTTTTTATCACAGTACTAGTTAGTGTAGTGGCCCATGGAGTAACAGCTCTGCCGTTATCAAAAATTTATAGCCAAAGAAATCAGTAAATACTATCCCCTTTTTTTACAGGTACATGGTTGTATAAATTATATTCTCATACATAATAGAGAGTATATTTTCATACATAATCTAGATTTGAGGTGCACTGTTTATGAGTATTTTATCTCCAATAGCCATGACCATGTGAAGAGGAACTATAATATCATTTCCAGAACCACCCAAACCTTCTAAAATTCCACCTTTCCCTATGATAAATGCTTCCATGGTTTTGTTCTGGAAATTTACATCTACATCCTTTACTTTACCAATTAAATTTGCATCGATATCCACAACTTCTTTACCAATAATTTTATCTTTTATTCTCATAATACTCATCCCTTTCATCCCTCCATAACTAGATTCAGGGACTAACTTTACATTATCACCAGTTGCACTGATATTTTTGTCAATATATCCTTTTCCGGCATCATATTCATTTTCCACAATGAAATCTTTGTCAAGGTTGTTTAAATCATTTGACACGGTTATAAATCTTTTTTCAAGTTCTAATGCGTAGGGATCACTTTTGGCGGCAAATTCCAATTCTTCTGACAACTGATGGCTATATTCATTTTGAAATGGGTTTGTTTGGTTGGATACATCATTTGTGTCTGTTCCATGGCTTAATTTTTCTTTTATCTGCCCATGCAGTCCAGAAATATTTTTACTATCGCTTGAAAGTTTTTCACTAATTTTTAGACTATTTTGATTTATTTTAGGCATAAAAACTCCTCCAAATGGATTAAATGAACCACAAGTAATTTAAATCATAACGCATTAAACTACTCAAATTTCAAAACCACATCCCCTTTTTCATTATTAAAGGATTTTCACTGACTTGTATAAGTACTAAAAGAATTATTAGAAGAAAAGTCAATATTCGCATATTTTACTCCTTAATAGATCCACCACCCTTAGATCCACCAATTCTTCTTGAACCCTTTAAGAACAATCATCTCTATTAAACGTAGGTTCATGTTTATTTTTTTATTTTTAATCGTAGTTAACAGTTGTCCAATATGAAACACATTACAAAACTTAACCTTGGAAAAATCATAATTTTGAATGCTAGGAATTCAATTTTAGAGGTAACGTTTAGGTAAAAAAATCATTTAAAATCCATTAAAAGATAAATATTTAATGATTCTCTAAAAATAAAAGAGATTAAGATAAATATTTCATTTTTAATAGTTTATAACCATAAGACTCATAAATAAAACCAGAACTATATATATGATTAAGGAGCGAACTGGATGGAGATACCCTTATTAAAAAATGTAGTCATAATAATAGGATTAGCAGTTTTAGTCCTTTTAATATTCCGTAAAATTAGAATCCCTGCGATTTTAGCATTTTTTGTAACAGGTTTATTAGCTGGTCCCCATGGATTGGGTCTGATAAGTTCTCCAGATGAAGTTAGTCTTTTGGCAGATTTGGGAGTGATTTTCCTCCTTTTTACCATAGGAATAGAGTTTTCCCTGGAAAAGTTTTCTCAGATAAAAAGATACGTGGTTATTGGTGGTTCACTGCAGCTTACACTAACCTTAGCTGCGGTATATTTAATCTGTTTAAGTTTAGGTTTTAACTCATCAGAATCTATTTTCATCGGGTTTCTGGTTTCTTTTAGCAGCACTGCCATTGTTTTGCGCCTTCTCCAGGAAAAAGATCAGATGGACAGTATCCATGGGCAGATATCCCTGGGAATCCTAATTTTCCAGGACATTGCCGTTGTTCTGGTAATCCTTTTTACTCCAGTACTAGCCGGCATCAACAATGTAACTGCAACTAACTGGCCCCTGTTAATTGCCATGGGTGCGGGTTTAATTTTATTCACTTTCATCAGTGCTAAATGGATCGTACCTGAACTTTTACATTACGTTGCCCGGTTTAAAAGCAGAGAATTGTTCCTTTTAACTATCATCTTAATATGTTTTGGAATCACCTGGATAACATCAAGTATAGGTTTATCAACGGCATTAGGGGCTTTTTTAGCGGGGTTGATTATTTCCAATACTGATTACAGTCACCAGGCCCTGGGAAATGTTTTACCATTCCAGGATATATTTATGAGTTTCTTTTTTGTTTCCATAGGAATGCTATTGAATCCAAGTTTCATGGCAGAAAACCTGCTTTTGATAATAGCCATTACCCTTGCTGTTCTTATTTTAAAGTCACTTATCACTGGTATCACTGCTGGGCTGTTAGGGTTATCATTCAGGGTCATGATTTTAGTGGGTTTGATATTAAGTCAGATAGGTGAATTTTCTTTCATCTTGGCTGCAACCGGACTCCAACTGGGAATTGTTAATCAAAACTTTTTCCAGATATTTCTAGCAGTTTCCCTTATCACTATGTCGGTAACTCCGTTTATAATGGCCATTGCACCCCTCATATCCAATTTTTCTGATAAATTACCCCTACCTCCCAGAATTAAACACGGATTTTATCCATTTAAAACCCCACCTGAAGAAGTTCTAAGTGACCATCTAGTAATAGTTGGTTTTGGTATAAATGGGAAGAACATGGCTAAAGCCGCTTCAAAAGCACAAATTCCCTATGTGGTTGTTGAAATAAACCCCGAAATCGTGAGAAATGAAAAAGTTCATGGAGAATCCATCTATTTTGGTGATGCTGCCCATGGAACTGTCTTAAAAAATGTTAATATAAGGGAGGCACGGATAATGGTGGTGGCAATTTCAGATCCAATAGGAACCCTTAAAATCCTGGATGTTGCCAAAAAACTCAATCCAAACATCTATATTATCGTCAGAACGCGATACATTAGAGATATGGAAAACTTGTATCAGATGGGTGCTGATGAGATAATACCTGAAGAATTTGAAACTTCAATTGAAATCTTCAGCAGGGTGCTGGATCAGTACGATTTATCAAAAGAACAGATCGATGATTTCATTACGGAAATCCGCTCTGATGGTTACCAGATGTTCAGAACTCTTTCCCAGGACGAATCGGTCACCTGCACACTAAACAATGGTGCAAACACTGAGGTGTTCTCAATACCCGTGGGGAGTGATATGGATGGAGAAGTTCTTACCAAATTTATGGAAAATTATAATGGTGAAGTGTTGGCAGTTGTTAGAAATTCAAAAACATTTAAAGATCCAGATATTAATTTTAAGATCTTAGAAGATGACATGGTTATTATGGCTGGCGAAAAAAGGGAATAATTATTGTAATATTTTCCATGAGTAAACTAATCATAGTTCATTGAAAACCATTTATTTATCTAAATCCTCTCTTTGTATTTTAGTTCCTTAAATTTAATGGTATATCTGGTTCCATTCTCCCTATCCAGCTTTAAAGTTCCATCTAACTGTTTTACCAGACTCATCACCAATTGTAATCCAAGGGTTTCTGTTTTTCCAGGCTCCAGATCCTCAGGTATTCCTATTCCGTTGTCTGAAATAATTAAAACATAACCTTGATTTTTTAATTTAAAAATGGTTTTTATATTTCCCTTTCCATGGTTTGGAAAGGCGTATTTAACGCTATTAGTAATTAATTCGTTTATTATAAGGCCTAAAGGTATGGCTGTATCTATACCAATATTAACATCCTCAATGTCTAGTTCCCAGTTAATAGTTTCCATTTTAATGCCATATGAATAGAATATATCGGAAACAAGATTTTTGAGGTACTCTTTAAAATTTATTTTTGAAAAACTATCTGACTTGTATAGTTTCTCATGGACCATGGCCATACTTTTCACCCGACCCTGACTCTCTTTCAGTACTCCCACAGTTTCATCTAAATCTTCAAACTGTATCTGCAGGTTCAGGAGACTGGAAATGATCTGCATATTGTTCTTTACCCGATGGTGAATTTCTCTAAGTAGAACCTCTTTTTCTTCGAGAGATTCTATTATTCTGTTTTCTGCTTTTTTACGCTTAGTGATATCCTCCAAAAGGAGAGTAATTCCCATAGTTTTATTTCCTTTCTTCAAGAGCGTGTAATGGGCCACCACTATTTTTTCTTCACCATTAACGTTGGTGAAGGCCCATTCAGTTTTAGAAATATCCCTTCCAAACATTACATCTTTAAATGAGGATAAAGCTTCTTTTGTATCAATTTTAATTTTTGGCAGAAGAGTAATCAAGTTTTTTCCAATTAATTCTTCTTTTTTTAAACCTAAAATTTTCAATGCTTTTTGATTGGCTTCCATCACATTTCCCTTATTGTCAAATAATATTATAGCTTCACCAGCAGTATCGATAACTGTCCTGTATTTATTTTCACTTTCTTTTAATTGTTCTTCTGACTTTTTACGATCACTTATATTGGTGATAACTCCAATAAGCCCCTTGAGCGAACCATCATCATTATGTAACCGGTTGGAAGATATTTGACCCCAGAAAACAGATCCATCTTTTCTTTGGTAAAGTCTTTCCTGTGACACATAGTCAATTTCACCATTAAGCAGTGTTAACATACTTTTTTCTGCTTCTTCTCTTACATTGTCACTTGTTAGGTCCAAGTAACTCATACCAATAAGTTCAGAAAGATTAAAGTTGAACATTTCGGCCATGTGTTGATTTGCAAAATCAATAAAACCCTGTTTATCCACCAAAATTATGCCTGATTTAACTGTGTTGAAAATGGCAGCGATTTGCTCTTCACTTTCCTTTAATTTCAATTCAGATCTCTTACGATCAGTGATGTCCATAAACATACCTGAAATCACATTATCTTCTAGACTGGCACTTACCAGCACATTTACTTTTTCACCAGCTTTACCAACAGCTTGAACTTCGCAATCGGTAAATTTACCATTTTTTTCCAGTTCATGGAGAAATTTAAACCTTTTTTCCTGGTTTTCATATAGTTTTATGATATTATTTTTCTTCAATTCATCAGCATTGGCATAATGGAATATTTTAGCCATAGACTCATTGGCAAAAAGTATTTCCCCCTCTAAATTTGTTTTGAAAACCCCCACTAGTGAATTATCAACCAGCTCCCTGTAACTCCTTTCACTTTCTTTGAGAGCATTTTCAGCCTGTTTAAGCTCTTCTACCATGAGTCGGTATTTTTCTTCACTCTTTTTGAGAGATTCTTGGCCTTTTTTAAGGTTAGTAACATCTCGGATAGTTTCAATAGCGCCTTTTATATTTCCTTCTCCATTATAGAGAGTTGCAGCTTTACCCCACAGAATACGTTTTGTTCCCTGAACCAAACCTTTATTTTCACCTAAAAGTCCGTTACCATCCCTTTCTATGAATTTGTATTTTTTTTGTAATTTGGCATTGGATTTGTTCACCAGATCAATCAGTATTGGTCGACGTTCACCATAAAAAGGTAGTGAATATTCGTAGTTTCCTTTTCCAATCATATCCTCTGCTTTAATTCCAGTCATTTCTTCAATGGCCCGATTCCATGAAATAACCACGCCTTTCTCATCAATTACCAGATTGGCGTCAGGTAAAAATTCAATAATATCATTTAAAAGTTGCTGAGACTCTTTTAATTTATCTTCGGCTGTTTTTCTTTGGGTAATATCTGTAGCTATGTGAATAATTTTATCTAGTTTCCCCTTTTTATCGAAAATAGGGGTGCAGGAGACCAGTGCATATCCTCCGAAAGTTTCCATTTCCATTTCAACTGGTTCATTAACACCTTCTTTAATTAACATTTCCAGAGGGCAGTGACTTGGGGCTTCTTTAGAATCAATGTTATGGATAAGTTCAAAACACTGTTTTCCAAGTATTTCATTCTCAGATAAGCCCATATATTCTTGTGAAGCTTTATTAGCAGCTAAAATAAAATGTGATGCATCTAAAATAAGTGCGGGGTGATTAATTGCTTGGAAAAAGTCTTTCCAATTTATATTATTTTCTTCCAACAAAGTACCACCTATTAACTTAAAAATAGTATATATTTTATCTCTTATATTAATTATAACTTCTGAATTAAAATATTACAGAACATAGTAGCCTTATAAAAAGAATAAATCAATTCTTATTAAAGAATAATTTAAATAAATTCGTGTTCTAATTTTTTTATTAAATCTACACTAATCAATGTTGTTTCACAGATATCAGGGTGTGTAAGTTCAGATCTTAATAAAAGAGTTATCATTAAATATTAAACATTCTATGCTTTGTTGTTTAAATCTATGTTCATGGCTAAAGGGGATTGTGTTGAAATTAAGCTTCAAATGTCGGCTGAAAAGCTTGATAAAATAATTAAAATGTTGGAAAAGATGTAAAAGTTTTAAACAGATTATATTTTATTAAAAATTGATATTTGGGTGATTTAGAACTGGATCAAACTTTAAATTCATGGGAAATGATCAACACCCAGCTCAGGGAAGTTTTAGATGATGCCACTGATAAATGGGGTAGTAAGGTTGTTAGGGTAGAAATACAGCGGATAGAACCCCCTAAAGATATAGTAGAGGCTATGTCTAAGCAGATGAAGGCTGAAAGAATGAAAAGGGCTGCTGTATTGGGAGCTGAGTTTATAAACAATCTGAAATTAAGCGAGCTGAGGGTGATAAACAGGCAGCTATTTAGAGGCTGAAGGTAAAGCAGAAGCCATTAAAAAGATAACAATTAATGAATCTCTGTTTAATTAAGCGGTCATGTTTTTAATGGGAATTAGACCTCATACTAATTCAAGTAGAATTTTTAAGCCCAATGAATAAAATCTAAAAAACAGGGTTAGATGTGTACTGAATTGGCATAATTTTGGCATCATTTGGGGAAAACTATTTTTAAAGTGTATTTTAGAGTATAAGGCATGAACTAAGAATTTTCTTCATCCATATTTCTGTCAGATGAACCCCCACTGGACTTATGGATTCTTAAACTGGGGCCATAATCCTAAATATAAGTGAACTCCCTTAAAAAACGAGAATGTTCCTCTTATTATGGTAACACCTGAACTTTTGTGGTGGATGTTGGTCAATAGGAAGATAAATCTTAGGGATAGTAAAATATTATGAAAAATACACGGTAACCACGTTGGTTATAAGCCTTCAGACATCCATTTTTAACTACCTCTGATAAAACCTCCATTCTGAAGGCTTCACCCTCATATTTTATCTATTTTTTTCATTTGAACTTATTCTGTGTTTAAATTGTATATAAAACGAAAATTTTTATATTCCAATTACATATAAATAACGATTAATGGCATCCAAAGCAAAGAATTTGGGTTTAATTATATTATTTGTGTTCCTCTTATTTTTATCATTAGAATCATTAAGCGCCCATCAACCTCGACTTGACACTGGAACTGCTGTTTCTATTGAAAACCCAATTATCGTGGATAACCCGGAAATATCTCAAGCATTTTACGGACAATTAAATGGTGAACCAGTTTATTATCAGATAAAATCTGATAAACCATTTGAATTGTATCTAAATTTGCTGGTACCCACCAGTCCAGGACAAGGGGGTGAATTAGTATCAGCAAAGGTTACAGATTCATCAGGAAACGTGGTAATGTTTTTAAACGGCACTAATTCAACATGGAATCCCTATTTTGAGGAATTTGGGGGAGATTATTATCTTAAAGGTCCGGAAGCCACCCTTGAAATTCCTGCAGGAACCTATATTATTGAGGTATTCAACTCCCAGAACCAGGGAAAATACTCATTAGCCATTGGAAAAATAGAGGCATTTCCTGCCAACGAAGCCATAACTGCTTTGTTTACTTTACCACTCCTTAAAGAAGAATTTTTTGCCAAACCCATTTCCACCCTCTTTTTTGAGTTTGTAGGAATCATTCTTGCACTGGGAAGTCTTACGGTCTTATTCTCCCTCCTGGTGAAGTCCAGAAAGTCTGAGGAAATTACCAAAATCATGCTAAAAGTTTGGGGGATCATAAAGCCAGTTTTATGGTATGGAACAATCATAGCCACTGTAGTATGGTTTTTAGTGATTTACAACGATCCTTTAAATATATTGGGAGTGTTTAACAGTTTAATCCTAATCATAATTCTCATAATGACATGGTTAGTTAGTTCTAAGACATCTAAGGCTAGTTTCGGGAAGCTGCCCATCATATCTCATGGTATCTTAATTATATCGTGGTGGATATTTGCATTCCTGGCAATATCAGTTATTTAATGGTGATTAAATGGATAAATTTGAAAAGTTAACAGAAGAACTGAGTCAATTGAGTGATGAAGAATATGTAAAAAAGATTAAAGAATTAGGAACAGATTGTGTTTGCCCTATCTGCCCCAGCTACAATGACTGTGCCAAGGACAAACAGGAAAATGTATTCTGCATCACCGGGAAAAGTGATGGTTGCATTACCATGGAGATGGGATGTCTATGTCCCACCTGCCCCCTTGCCCAAAAATACGAAATAGGGGTCATGTACAACTTTTACTGCCACCGTGGCACTGAAATAAAACAGAAAAAGGGATAAAATAATGATCAAAGTTTAAAAGATTTACCCTTCATCCATATTCTTTTTGCACATGATTAAAAAAACATATTCGTGACATCATGAGTCTGGAATCTATCTTAATAATATTTGTAGCCAGTGTAGTCGAATTATGGCTGGCAATACCATTAGGATTTGTTATGAAAGTTAACCCAGTACTAATTGCTACTGTATCTGCTGCAGGTGCAATACTATCTGCAGCTTTGGTAACCATAGTAGGGGATAACTTAAGGAACAGACTCCTAAAGTGGAAATATGGGGATGAAAAATCTCTCAAGAAAAGTAGATTGTATAAAATTTGGAATAGATATGGGCCAGTAGGCTTGGGATTGTTATCACCCCTACTTTTTGGTGCACCACTAGGCGCTGCAGTTGGCATTGCTCTGGGAGCTGAAAAAGAACGTCTACTTTTATGGATGAGCATAGGCATTGTTTTGTGGAGCATTGGATTAACCATTGCCGGAGTAATGGGCTTATTAGCCATTGAAAACATGGTTTAATACTATTTAAAAATCTTTAATGATATTTTAAGAATTTAATATTATTTTAAAGTGTTTAATGGTATTTTAAGGATTTAATAATTAATATTATAATGGTCTAAATAATAATACAGTGGTAGCCTCTTGTGGGAAACATTTAATAGATGATTGTGCGAAACATTTAATAGTAGATCAGGCTAACTTTACACTCAGAAGAAGTTAATTAGCTTATGAAACATGAAACGAGGATATTGATTTTATCATAATATCAACCAATCCTAATTAGCGTTGATATTGATGTTTTTAGAAGGTGTTAAATTGGAAAAGATAAGGATAGCGATAATTGGTATAGGCAATTGTGCCAGTTCACTGATCCAGGGTATCTATTACTATGAAAATAAAAAGCCAGATGATGCCATCGGCCTCATGCATTGGGAAATCGGGGGATACGAACCATCTGACATAGATATTGTGGCAGCATTTGACATTGACGCACGTAAAGTAGGTATGGATGTGAACGAAGCCATATATGCACAGCCAAACTGCACTACTATTTTCTGTCCAGATATCAAGCCAAAAGGAGTTAAAGTAGAAATGGGCAGCTTACTAGATGGAGTAGCACCCCACATGGCTGATTATCCGGAAAATCATACTTTTGTTATTTCAAAAGAACCAGAAAAAAATAAAGAAGAAATCGTGAAGATACTACAGGAAACCGGGACAGAAATTCTCTTAAATTACCTACCAGTGGGATCTGAGAAAGCGGTCAGGTTCTATGCAGAATGCGCCCTGGAAGCAGGTTGTGCCTTCATCAACTGCATGCCAGTATTCATAGTCAGTGACGAAAAATGGGCTGCAAAATTCGAAGAAAAAGGAATTCCAATGGTTGGAGATGATATCAAAGCCCAGATCGGCGCCACCATAACCCACCGAACATTGGCTAACCTCTTTAGAGAACGAGGAGTTAAACTGGAACGCACCTATCAACTTAACACTGGAGGAAACACTGATTTTTTAAACATGCTTAACCGCAACAGATTAGACTCTAAAAAAGAATCCAAAACCGAAGCAGTTCAATCAGTGTTGAGTGAAAGACTGGATCCTGAAAACATCCACATCGGACCCTCAGATTACGTACCATGGCAGAAGGATAACAAACTTTGCTTTCTGAGAATGGAGGGTAAAACCTTTGGAGATGTTCCCATGAACATCGAGCTACGGCTCAGTGTGGAAGACTCCCCCAACTCTGCAGGATGTGTGATAGATGCGGTTCGCTGTTGCAAATTAGCCCTGGAAAGAGGTATCGGAGGACAACTCACATCCATCAGTGCCTACACCATGAAACACCCACCTGAACAGTTTACAGATGATGTGGCTGTGGAGATGGTGGAAGAATTTATTGAGGGTGACCGGGAAAGATAAAACATCATCTATTTTTTCCATTAGGCATTCATTCTAATTTTTTTAAAACAAAAGAAAATTTATATCATTCTTTTGTTCCTAAATGTGGATTTTATATTATTTTTTTATTCCTAACTGTAGCTTCACACTCCAACTGGGGTATCTGAGTATAATTACCTTCCTGAAGGTCTTTCCTGACTTTTTCTAAGATTTCATTACGGCTAAGTTTGTTCTGGCTGGCCATCATTTCCTTGCAGAAAAAGTAAGTGAATGCCCCATGCCAGTCTCCATCGATATTGGCATCTGCACTGGTTTGATCAGCACGGCATGCTGCCCATAATACATGTTCACGCATTCCCTTCTCCAGCAAGGCTTTATTCAGTCCCCTCTGCCGTTTACCATCCACTTTTTGGAAGCCTTCCATGGATGGTGGGGGTATGTATCGGGTCTGACGATCCCATATGAGATCTATTGCTTTAAGTCCTGTCCCACTGTGGCAGGTGTCCAGGAAGACCTCTAGAATTACATTTTCTGGGAGTTGTATAAACAGATCTCTAAGCTCATCATCTACAATTATGTGTTCAGGATCCCAGCTATCACCACTTTGAGCTAAATCATAGGGACAAAAAGCTTCATCAACACGATCAGGTTCATCCCCACTTAGATCTGGTACTTGAGTACCATGACTGGACATACTAAATACCACATGATCATATCTGCCTGATTTAGCCCCATCCACCATTTTTTCAAGATCTTTTATTATCCGGGTTTTAGTTGCCTCTGAATCTATGAGTTTTAATACTTCCTGGGCCTGAAATCCCAACAAATCCTTTAACATTTTTTCCATATCATTGGCATCATTCACACAACCCCTTAATGCAGCTGAAGGGAAATTTTTGAAATTGTTTATCCCAACACATAGTGCTATTTTACCGGTCATAATGATTCACCTGGCATTCATTTTGTTACTAAATCTATATCAGTAATATAAAATAATGTTCATTATTCTACAATGATACATATTCTTTGCCATTAAAGACTTATTAAACTATTATTCTCAATTTATTTATTAAAAAATTATTAATTTAGTTTAAAATCGATAATTATCTAAATTTAAATTTAATTATCAGTTTATCTTTGACATTAGATATATTAATTTCATACTTATTAATATTATACATTAAACTTAGCATCTGGATTACAATCAACAAATACCGGGATATTTTAAAATTTTTATCGGCATTGCCTTTGCTTAAGGGTAATGATATAAGGAAGTTCACCCTATCTATATAAGGAAATTAATTATTCTATTTATGACAAGTTTATACAATGTGTGAGGGTCACCATGACAAAGATAAGGCTAATTGAAACCGCTTACCGAGATGCGCATCAGTCACTCCTGGCCACAAGGATGAGAACAAGAGATATGTTGCCCATTGCCGAAGAAATGGATAAGGTGGGCTATTTCTCTCTGGAATCCTGGGGAGGGGCCACCTTTGACAGTTGCATCCGCTACTTGAATGAAGATCCCTGGGAAAGACTACGCAGCCTCAAAGAAGCAGTGAAAAAGACTCCTCTGCAGATGCTCCTCAGAGGACAGAACCTGGTGGGTTACAAGCACTACCCTGATGATGTGGTCAGAGAATTTGTGGAAAAGGCTTATACCAATGGGGTGGATGTTTTCAGAATATTCGATGCATTAAATGACATTAGGAACATGGAACTATCCATAAAAGTAGCTAAAGAACAGGATGCTCATGTGCAGGCCACCATCAGCTACACCACTAGCCCTTATCATACTCTGGAAAAATATGTGGAACTTGCCAAGGAACTGGAAGCATTAGAATGTGATTCATTGGCCATAAAAGACATGGCAGGACTCATCTCTCCACATGATACCTATGAATTAGTCAAAGTTCTTAAAGAGGAAACTAACCTTCTAATTAACCTGCATTGCCACTGTACTAGTGGTATGACTCCTATGAGTTATTATGCTGCCTGTCAAGCAGGTGTTGACTTGTTGGACACTGCTATTTCGCCATTAGCATGGGGTGCATCCCAACCCCCAACTGAAAGTGTGGTGGCGGCCCTTAAAGAAACCCCTTATGATACTGGGCTGGATTTGAAGCTATTAACTCAGATCAAGAAATATTTCGAGGAAATCCGAAAAAAATACAGTGGCATATTAGACCCGATTACAGAAAGGGTGGATACGGATGTGCTGCTCTACCAGATACCGGGAGGAATGCTTTCTAATTTTGTTTCCCAGTTAAAGCAGCAAAATGCCCTGGACCGTTACGAAGATGTGCTGGCCGAGGTGCCAAGGGTCAGGAAAGACCTGGGTTACCCGCCATTGGTGACACCCACCAGCCAGATTGTGGGTATTCAGGCGGTGATGAACGTCCTGGGAGGAGAAAGATACAAAAATCCCTCTAAAGAAGTTAAAGATTATGTGAAAGGATTCTATGGAAGGCCACCTGCCCCTATTAACCCAGAAATTGCCCATAAAATCATTGGAGATGAGGAACCCATAACTTGCCGTCCAGCAGATCTTTTGGAACCAGAACTGGACAAATTCCGAAAAGAGGGAGAAGAAATGGGCATCATCAAAAAAGAAGAAGATCTTTTAACCTACGCTCTTTATCCTGCTGTGGCACCCAAATTTTTGAGGGGAGAAGTAGAAGAAGAACCACTAACACCACCTAAAACTGAAACACCTGCTGAAGAAACTGCTTCCATACCAACTGAATACCAGGTGGATGTGGACGGGGAAAGTTTCCAGGTAAAAGTGGTCCCAACAGGTTATCTAGAAATAGAACCTGCTGAAGGAAATAAACCTTTAGGTCCGGTGGAAGGTGGGGTAACCGCTACCATGCAGGGAATGATCCTCAAACTTAAAGTTACAGAGGGGGATAATGTCAAAGAAGGAGATGTGGTTGCTGTTCTGGAAGCCATGAAGATGGAAAATGATATTCATGCCCCAGAATCAGGCACTGTTCAGGAGATCTTCGTGGAAGAAGGAGATACTGTAGGTGCAGATGACACCATAATGGTTATAAAATAACACCTCCCACCTTTTTTTATGGAAGCTAAGAAAGCTGGAACAATTTGTAACTTCGGTTAGGATAGTTTGTGAGTTCTGTTATTACGGCAAAATCATCACAGCCAGTTAAGGCAAAAACCAAAACCAAAACATGATTTCAGCTGATTATTTTGTATTTAAACATTATCCAAATAGCATTCAAGACAATGATACACCATCAGATCACTGATACATCTAAAATAATATTCAAAAACCATTTCGTACATCTGTAACAAATAAATTTGTCTTTAGATCTTCCCATTTATATCATACGTTACTCAAATTATAAAATTTTTGCACACATTAATCGGTATGAAAGTTCTTTAAATTCAATTCTCTAATCAATTAAGATGTTTAAATTGATTGTACATTTATTTACTTTTTATATTCGATAATAAGCATAGTAATATCATCAAATTGCTCTTCGTCACCCATAAATACATCAATTTCTCCTTTAACATAGGTTAACTGCTCACTGAGATTTAAACCTTTTTTATTATTCATGGTTTCTAGCAAACGAGAATCTCCAAATAGTTCATCACTGCTATTAGTGGCTTCAGTAACCCCATCAGTATACAAATAAATTCTATCACCAGTTTTTAGTGTGATCTCCTTTTGATGGTACTCCACATTTTTCATACCTGCTAGAACAAACCCTGGCTTTGCTTTCAACCAGCCATACTCATCTCTACCATATTTTATCAAAGGAGGATTATGTCCAGCATTTACATAGGTGAAGATACCAGTATCAATCTCTAAAACGCCCATGAATGCAGTAACAAACATGTTTTCATCATTTCCTTCATATAGCTGATTATTAACTGTTGTGAAGACTTCTGCAGCACTCTTTCCAAGTTGAGTCTGGTTTTTAATCAGAGTCTTGGTAATCACCATAAATAAGGCAGCGGGCACACCTTTTCCAGAAACATCGGCAATTATTATTGCCAGATGATTATCATCAACCAGGAAGAAATCGTAAAAATCACCACCCACCTCCTTGGCTGGTAGGGCCATGGCATAAATATCGAATTCATTTCTCTCAGGGAAAGGTGGAAATTTCCGGGGTAACATGTCTTCCTGTATCTTTTTGGCAACATTTAACTCGGTATTTATCCTTTCTTTTTCTGTGGTGACTTGTTTCAAGTTTTTTACATAAATTTCCAAATCCCTGACCATTTTTTGGAAAGAATTAGCCAGAATTCCCACTTCACTTTCCTTGGTTATGTACTGTTCACATTCAGATATAATCTCACTACTATTGGTTATATCCTCAGAATCACCAACATAATTCTTTACAATATCTGATATGGATTCTATGGGAGTTGTGATATTTTTTTCTATATACCATAAAAATCCTATGGCAGATACATAAAAAATCGTGAGTATGATGGTAATATTCAGGTAAACAGACTCCCAGAATAGGATTTCAGCCCCTTCTATTCCAGTGATGGTTAAAATAGATCTGATTCCAGTTACAATGGCAATAATTGCACCGGTAATTATGAAAATTACAATTAACTTTTCTGTTAAAGAAATCTTTATCTCACTTGTTTTTTCTTTGATCTGTTTAGTCACTGGCTTTAAAAGATATAAAAAAATCAAAGAATAAGATATGGCTCCTGCGGCAAATGCCCAGATATCAGGATCGCTAAATGCAGAATACACCGTATTTGCCACAGCAATTATAATGGCACTTATCGCTATAACGTCAAAGATTTTGGGTGAAACTAGAGGTTTTTTAACTATTTTTGGTTTATACATTCTAATTCCATAGATGTTGGCTGCAATGATAATCAGAGATCCCAGCATTATAGAAAAATCGAAGTTATTAACTGCATATATGAGTGTGGTTAAAGAAACCAGATCATATGATCCTGTTGAATCCATTAAAAACCCTAATAAACCGGCCATGATAATGGCATTGATGAACATGATTACCACAAATTTAATTAAATTTTTCACAGTGTCTAATCGGGGTGAACTGATCTTTTCCCCAATATCCAGTGTGTACCATAATTTGTAGGGAATGTAACCATAGAAAAATTGTATAAAAAGGGTTGTAACGTAAGTTTCAGGGGGGTAACCAGCCAATATATTGGATGTTAAATTTCCCAGTGCTACTCCGGCTGCTCCCCAAGGACCGAACATCAAACCTAGGGTAGGGGGTAAGGCACTGCCTGGACCTAACTCCAACACAGGTATTACTGGAATGAAGATATTAGAAACAAATTCGATTATGAAGATGGTGACACTGCAAAGCAGTAACCGCACCACATTGAATTTGAGGCTACTGCTTGAACAATTTCTTTCATTCATTTCCATCTTCACCACTTACATTTATTTTAATTTATTTTAAGGGTTAAAATCATCTAAACCATAAAAAATCTCTTTAAACTAATTTTTTTAAATAAATCTTCTTAAATTATGAGATATTCATTAAAACTTAAAGATTATCTCAAACTTAAAAGTTCACCCTGAATTTAAAATCTTTTTAATGGTCAAAACATTTTTATTATCATGAAATTTATATCCTAGGGAATCCACGTTTTTCTTAATCAAATGAATCCCTAACCCTCCAATTTCTTTTTCTTCTGTTTTCTGGGAAAAATCAGGATCTTCATTTTCTAATGGATTGAAAGGAACTCCAGAATCTGTAAACTCTACTATAATTTGTAAAGGATCCTCTTCAATACAGGAGGTAATGGTAACGGCTCCTTCCTCTCCAACATATGCATATCTGGCAATATTTACATAAATTTCTTCAATGGCAAGTTCCAATTGGAATAGTGTCTTTCCACTGATATTCAAACCATTTAACTGATTATTAATAAAATTCAGCACATTTGGCAGGTTTTCTATTTTGGCGGTTATGGTTATTGTATTCATAAACACCCCCTTAACCCTTATTTTAACTTTTTTTTGTAAAAGTGGATTATTTGATGGTTTCAATGGTAAATAATTAATTATATGATTGGATTATTCAATGGTCAAAATATCTATAAATCCAGTGGTTTCAAAGACTTCCATAACAAAATCATTGACGTTTCTAATGATCATACTACCCTGTTTATTCATTGTTTTCTGGGTGGCAAGAATCAACCTCAGCCCGGCACTGGAAATATACTTCAATTTGCCAAAATCAAGTATCAATGTTTTTACTTGTGGAATATCTTTTTTTAGTTCTTTTTCTAAAACCGGTGCTGTGCTGGTATCCAGTCTGCCTTCTAATCTGATAATCAGTTTATCTTCTTCTGATATTTTATCGATGTTCATGGTTTAACCCCGGAATGACATATAACTTAAATATAATCATTAATATTTTAATTTTATTATTAATATGATTAATTTCATGTTTATACCCTTTTTATAGGTTTTTCACTTTTTTATAGAAATAACCGTACTGTTTAATCCTATAACCCTGGCGTAGCTTATATCATCTGCCATTTTTTGTAACACAGCAATGTTCTCAAAGGAATCTTTTTCTTCCGGTAAAAAATTGGCAGGGTTAAATTCAACTCCTGAATCTTTAAAGGCCATGGTTATTTTTTTGTCTTCTATTCTTGCTGTAATATCAATATAATCTATTTTATCCGGATTGTAGTTTATAGTGTTAATGGTCATCTCTTCCATGGTCATACCAATTCTCATGGCAATTTTCTCATCCACGCCATTCGCTGTGGCAAAATCAATCAATTTTTCAGATAATCCCACCACTTCCTCCACAGAACTGCCAATAGTTACATCCATCACTGGAGTATCCCCATGGTTACCCAGTAAGAAAAATCCTGAATATTTTCCATGGGAGCGTTTAGAGATGATACGAGTGGCCAGATAAATAATGAGGATTGCACCCAGTTCTGCTATCAAAAATGATATCCAGATACCATCTGCACCTATAATGCCGGCAAGCAGGTAAGCACTGGTTACTGGGATTAAAAGACCTTCGGTTATGGAGATGATAAATGATAGTTCTTTCTGCTGAATAGCCTGAGTATAAAACATCATTAAAAAAGTGATACCCATGGCAATAATGCTTAAGGAAAGTATGCGTATGGCATTTATCCCTACTGCCAGGTCTACAGCATCATGAACTCCGAATAAATTCAGTAATGGTCCGGGGAAGGCCATAAAGAGTATGGTGAACACCACTCCTGCTGATAATACGATCTTAAGTGAAGTGTTGATGGTGTATTTTACTCCAAAATAATCCTTTTCCTGGAAGTAAACAGAAACTATGGGAGACATGGCCTGGGAAGTTCCAATTAAAAACATGTAAACAATGAAAAGGCTGTTGTAATAAACTGAAAATGCTGTTAAGCCTGGTTTGCCTACTACCAGAGAGATGAGGGTGTTTATGAAAAATAGTTTGATGGTTAGAAATAGTTGTAAAGATGCTGGAGGAAAACCTATCTTTACAATATCCCATACTGCGTATAATTTACATTTTGCCAAAGACAGGAAATGCATGGTTCTATCTTTATAGAAAAAATATTGCATGATGAAGATGGTGCCCACGGTGTATCCGGTGACGGTTGCCAGAGCTGCTCCCTGAATATCCATTCCCAGAACCAGTATATAGAAAAAGTCCATTATCAGATTTACAATGTTGGCTATTAACAGTGCATAGAATGATAATTTGGGTTTGCCATCGGCACGTATGAAGTAAGCAATTCCCATTAAAAGAAATAACAGGGGTGATCCCATAAAGTAAACACCCAGGAACCGGTTAACCAGTAATGCCAGCTGGGGATTGCTGGTGAGGGCAGCTACCAGATTATCCAAAAACACCAATCCCAACACGGAAAAGGTCACTCCAATGGTGATGAGCAGGATTATAGAGACTGTGAAGAACATGTCACTTTTTTCTTCATCACGGTCAGCTTTAGCCACTGCAGAAAGCAGAGAACCTCCCAAACCCACCATCCAGTAAATAAGGTTAATAAAAGTAATTATGGGGGCAATAAGGGCCATAGCAGATATATTAATAGGTCCTAAGGTGTTACCTACAATTACGGTGTCCATGAAGGTGCTGATGTTCATGGCCATGGACATCAGTAGGGTTGGTAAAAAAAATTCTTTAAATTTGGCAGATACCAGGTCATAGTTTCTTTCGTACATACAATTCTCCAATAAGGATACAATTTTTTCCAATAAGGATACCATTGGATACTACAAATGATTATGGATGGTTAAACCATTAATCAAAGAAGTTCATCTCTTTAAGATAGTTTATAAACATTTTAATATACTCATCATTGATTAATGACCACTGGTAACCCAGCCTATATAAAATTTGAGTGGTGTAATCGTTAACCACAGGAACCAGGGCTCTTCCCTTACCTTTTCCCATGCCCATGGCAGTGACCAGTCCTGAGATGGCATCCTGTTTATCTTTATCTTCCCTGGTCTGGGCAAAGGCTTTTTTAAATTCATCTTCTTCTGCTCCGGAAATATCAAAGCCCACAGTCCTCATTATATCTATAATGTCTGCAATGTAGATCTGGTGATTATTGTAAACATGGAACAGAGTGCAATCAGGGGGTGTTGTGCCCAAGAGTATAATGGCCCGGGCTGCCAGGTCTATGGGGGTGAGCTCTACTTTTCCTCCTAGAATAGAGTACGGTATTTTCCCGATGGCTGCGTAGGCTCTTAGGCGGTTTACAAAGCCATTGGTTTCGAAATTAATTTGGAATTCACTATCTGACTGTCGGGCCATAAGGTTTCCCATCCGCACGATCTTGCAGGGTAATCCTTCACTGATAGCCTCCATTACCACTCTTTCTGCCTTGAATTTGCTGCTTAAATATTTATTATCCAGTGACTGACCCACGTATATAATTTTTTCATCAAATTCTGTGTCCAATGGTGGTACATTATCAACACTTTCACCAGCTACACTGGTTGTGGATATCTGGATAAATTTACAGTCCTTCTTTTTACAAAAATCAACTGCATTAACCACTCCACCAATGTTGATGTCTTCAATCTGGGTTCCTGCAGCAAAATGTTTCACATTAGCAGCACAGTTGATAACCGTGTCTATGGGAAGACCCCGTGTTTTTTCAAAATCAGCTTTACTGGTAACATCTCCCCCAATCACATGAATCCGGGATCCAAATAATTCCTCATAATTTTCACTGAAATAATAGAACAGAAGGATTTTTAAACGCTGTTCTGGTGTGGTGCGCCTTCCCTTTCTAAGCATACAGTATATGGAGCCTGTTTCATTTTCTATGAATTCCTTTAAAACATGTATCCCTAAAAATCCAGTGGCTCCTGTTAACAGGACATTACCTAATTCTTCTTTTTCACCATTTACAAAATTCTGAATGGTATTCTTCTCTAAAACTCCATTGAGAATATCATAAGAGTAATTTTCCTGTTCTTTTGTTGAGTTTTCGGCTTCGGTTATAACCCTGGCCAATTCGCGGGGACTGGGATTGGCAAAAACATCCCCATATTTTATTTCATAACCCTGGTTCAGGGATTCAATGGTGATTTTGGTTACCAGAAGCGAGGTTCCACCTAAATCAAAGAAATTATCAGTAACTCCCACTTTAGGCATGTCCAGTATTTTGGCAAATGCCTGGGCAAAGAATTTTTCAGTATCATTCTCTGGTGGAACGTATATTCTCTCTTTTAACACCGGTTCAGGGAGGGATTTAAGATCAGTTTTCCCATTGGGTGTTTGGGGTAGTTTATCCAGTGGCATGAATATGGTGGGTACCATATATTTTGTTAAACGTTTTTTTAATTCATTTTTCAGATCATCAATATCAATTTGTCCAGTACTGGTAAAGTAAGCACATAAATGGTCCTGGGATTGTACTTTCTTGACTACCACTGCCACAGACTTGATACCAGGATAATCAGAAATTGCACTTTCAATTTCCCCAATTTCTATTCTGAGGCCCCTTAGCTTGATCTGGTTATCTAAACGTCCGTAAATATTATATTCACCATTTCTTTCTTTACTGGCAAAGTCACCAGTTTTGTAGTAGGGAACACCATTTATGGTGATGAATTGTTTCTGGTTGAGTTCTTCTCTATTGAGGTATCCCTGGGCTACTCCCATTCCTCCCACATACAATTCTCCAATAACTCCACAGGGAAGAGGATTTCCATCAAGGTCCATTACTTCTTCAGTTACGTTTAATAAAGGTTTACCCACAGTTATGTGATCCCCATCGGTGATGTGTTTGGTGTTACAGGAAATGGTGGTTTCACTGGGACCGTATACATTGTAGATCTCTCCAGATGTGCAGCTTTCCAGTTTTCTATGTAGTTGTGGCGGATATTTTTCACCGGCAACACTGATAATTTTACAGTTTGCTAAAGCCTCATCCATACCCTCTACTTCCAGGTACTGTAACATTCGGGAGGGTGTTGCACTGAAAGCATCAGCCCCAGTTTTTTTAAATAATTTTACAAGATCTAATGGGTTTTTACTGTCTTCATCACCTGCAAAAACCAGGGTACGGCCATTCATCAGGGTCAAGAATGTTTCATGCAAAAAAACATCAAAAGCAACAGTAGATATGGAAAGCATCTTATGGGCTTTATTCACAAATGCATGGGCATAACAATTTTCTGGATCTGGAGACAGGTAATTGGTGATATTTGCATGGGTTAACATCACTCCCTTAGGCAGGCCCGTGGAACCTGAAGTATAAATAAGATAACATAGATTTTCCGGTGATATTTCAAGTTGGGGGTTTTCTTCGTTATATTCTAAGAGTAATTCGTCCACATCTAAAGCACCAGGTAATCCTCGAGAACTTATAAAGTCATGGGAAGTGATAATATAGCGGGCACTACTATCTTCCAGAACATGTTTAACCCGGTCTTCAGGATATTCAGGATCCACAGGGATGAAAGCACATCCTGCTTTCACAATACCCATCATGGCAGCAATAAGACGACTATCTCTATTTAAAATGAACATAACCCTGTCTTCTGCTTCTAATCCTCTTTTAATAAGCGCCTGGGCAATACAATTGGCCTTCCTGTTGATTTCATCATAAGTGAAATTGCCATCAACAGCCATTAAAGCAAGTTTATCATAACTTTTAAGAACCTGTTTTTCAAAAAGTCTGTTAACTAATTGCTCTGGTACTGGTTTAACTCGGAAATCTTCTTTCTTCTCATCATCATGTACAATGGAGATGTTTTTTAATAAATCTTCCGGGTTCTGGATGATCTTGTTTACCACCAGTTCCAGGCTTTTTATAAAGGTTTCCATCAAATCTTTAGAATAAATTGCATCGTTGTACTGGCATTGTACATGGAATCTGGAGCCGGTGTCTATGATATTCACACTTGACTTGAATTTTAGTGCTTCATATTCCAGGCTTTCCCTTTCCAGAGTATGACCATTTATATGAATATCTTCAATGATCTTCCCATGGTAGGCATATAAAAATTCAGGAAATATATCATATTTATCTGAAATACGGGTAAATGGATAAACCTCATATTTTAAGACATCTAACCAGATGTTTTCTACGTATTGGAAGAAATCATTTACTGTAAGATCAGTATTGACATTTAAAGCCAGTGGCAATGTTTTAACCATCATAGCCACTGTGTTCTGGAAATAGGGGTTACTCCTACCATTACTAATTGTTGAAATCAGAATATTCTTATTATAAACAAATTTGGTCAGTGTGAATACAGTTGCAGCTAAAAACAAGTTGTTAGGAGTAATTGAATGATCTTTACAGAAGTTTTCAACCAATTTTTTATCTAAAGATAGTGCCACTTCACCTAAATATCCTTCTGATTCTTTTCCCTTAAGATCAGGGGAGATAACCGTGGCACTGTCAAATTCAGCTACCCTATCTTCAAAATAGGTTTCAGCCTGAAAGTACAGTTGACTTTTTTCTACATCTATCTCCTCTAAACTTAAATCAAAACCATCATACTCCTCTTTACCAACTGATTTCCCATCATAGATGGTTCCCAGATCATTGAAGAGGATGTTCAGGGCAGTGCCATCCACCATGATATGATGGAAATCAGATAAAAGAACGGTTTCCTCAGGACTGGTGTAAATTCTAAAATGGAACAAAGGACCCTCAAATAGGGAGAACGGGTTTATGAAATCTTTTATAATCTTATCGGTAACTTTACCTTCAATGATGTCAACGGAAACATCTAAATCATCCATTCGTTGCTGATATATTTCCCCCTTACGCATAACCAGGCGTGTTTTAATATAGGGGTGCTTGGAGATTAGTTTCAAGATGGAATCTTTTAGTTTTAGAGGATCTATATCCTTGAAAACTATCATTTTTGGCAGGTTGTAGGTTAATTTTTCAGGGTTTTTAACACAATCAAAATAGACACCCAACTGATTCTGGGTCAAAGGATAAAATTCCCGTTTTTTGTAGTGTTTTTCTTCAATTACAGTGGATGATGATACTTCTTTCGCAATTTCCCGTATGTTTCGGGCCCTCATTATATTGGTGACATTAACGCTGACTCCAAATTTATGGGAAATTTCTGAAACTAATTTAAGAACTGATAAAGAAGTAAGGCCAAGCTGGAAAAGGTCTGTAGTCACACCAAAATTGGTTGTGCCCAGTATTTCTGAACACATATCCGCGATATCTTTCTCCAGATCAGTTTCTGGTTCTACCATTTCTGCTAACTCATAATCTTCTTTTTGAGGATCAGGGAAGTTATTCAGATCTGTTTTTCCATTGGGAGTCATAGGAAATTCTTTCATGCGAACAAAATAGGATGGAACCATATAAGTGGGTAGTTCAGCTAAAAGGGTATTCCTTAAATCTGCAACATCTATTTTCTCATTCTCGGTAAAGTATGCACATAAATGTTCAGTATCATGCATGGTCTTTACCAGTACAAATGCAGATTTAACACCAGGGTACTGGTTGATGACATTTTCAATTTCACCAAGTTCAATTCTGAGACCTCGAAGTTTAATTTGCCTATCTATTCGGCCTAAAACGTACAATTCACCGGCACTATCCCTTTTTGCCAGGTCGCCAGTGTTATAGTAGCGAAGACCATTGTACATGATGAATCGTTCATTGGTAAGTTCTTCGTTATTCCAGTAACCTCTGGCAACTCCTGCACCAGCCACATACAGCTCACCTACAATGTTATAGGGTAAGGGATTGGCATCAATGTCCATGATCCTGTCAGTTACATTCAGGAGGGGTTCACCAGCAGATATATCATCACTCTCGATGAGTTTTCCATGGGAGGCAATGGTGATTTCAGTGGGGCCATAGGAATTATAGATCTCAGCCTGGGTGTACTGGGACATGATATTATAGAGTTGGGGAGGGAAGGTTTCACCACCCACAATTATCACCTTACACCGGGGCATGGTCTTCTTTATTTCATCAATTTCTAAATACTGTAATAATCGGGTGGGTGTTGCTCCAAAAGCATCTGCCCCTGTTTTTTCAAATAGTTCAACCAGTTTTAGAGGGTTTATGGATTGTTCTTCATTGGCAAACACCACTGGCATACCATTGGTAATGGTTGCCAGAATCTCACGCAGGAATACAATAAATGATACAGTTGATATGGATATCATTTTACGGGATTTCCTTACTAGGGCGTGTATAGGGATGTTCTGGGGAACTGGTGACACATAATTGGTGATACCACCATGAGTCAGCATCACCCCCTTGGGTTTGCCTGTGGAACCAGAGGTATAAATCATGTAACATAGATTATCCGGAGATAATCTGGGATTGGGGTTCTTTTCATCATCTTCCAAAAGTAATTCATCCACATCTAAGGCATTAGGTAGATCTGAAGCGTTAGGTAAATCTTCTTCTGTTATAACATATTTTGCATCACTATCCTCTATAACCTGTTTTATTCTTTCTTCAGGGTATTCAGGATCAACAGGGATGAAAACACAACCTGCTTTCACAATACCAAGCATAGTAGCAATAAGGCGACTGTCACGTTTCAACATGAAAATAATTCTATCTTCAACATTCACTCCCTGTTTAAGTAATGCATTGGCAATCCGATTAGCCTTTTTATTCAATTCAGCATAAGTGAACTCACCATCTTCTGCAGTCAATACAATTTTATTCTTATTCTTTTCTACTTGTTTTTCAAAAAGCTTATTCAATAAAGGTTCTTCCACAGGGTTCATCTGGAAACGTTCTTCCATACCATCATCAGGTAAAATAGGAATGTCTGAAAGTAAGGTTTCCGGGTTTTCCATCAATTTATCTAGAAGAGTGCTAATGCTTGCCATGAATACATCTATTAAATCTTCAGAATAAATGGCATCGTTATACTTGGAAATAAGTTTAAACTCATTATCATCATTTTCAACTAAAAAAACTAGTTTAAACTTCTCAAATTCAGTCTCATCACGTTTTATGGGCTTATTTTCTAAATTTTCATCAGAATTATGGGTTGATTCATCATAATCGTGTGTTACGTAGGTGTATAAAAATTCTGGTGTTATGAAATTTTCACTGGATATCCTGATGAAAGGATAATAATCAAAATTAACTACTTCCTGGAAACATTCTTTTACAGCACTTAAATAATCCTTCACAGTTCTATATGTGTTAATATTCTGTGCAAAAGGTAATTCCTGGCCTTTATAAGAATTATCAGAGGTCACGGATACTAAGATATCTTTACTAAATACAAATTTAACTAGTGCAAACAGTGTGGCTGATAAAAACAGATGGTTAGGGTTAAAATCATTGCTTTTGGAAAATTCCAGGATATCTGATTTATCTATGGTGATGGATCTCTCTTTCAGGGAACCCTCTTCTTCTTTACCACTTTGATCTGCAGATATAGATGTTGCACCATCAACTCTCTTCATCATTTCTTTGAAATACTTTTCAGCCTTGTAAAAATCACTGGTTTCTATTTCAATCTCATCACAGACGATATCTGGATTATCTGCAATGGTGTGTAGCAGTTTTTCTAAGTTTTCCACCATAACTCTGATTTGATCATCTGAAAAACAGTCCTTATTATATTCAATCTGTAAAAGCTGTAAACCATTTTTATCAGGTAGAGATGGATTCACACGGACATGGAACGGGAATTCACTTCTGGAATTATTAAATAAGTATTCCACATTTGAATCTGTTGAATTGGATACTATTGAATACATGGATAGCATTGCTGGATCAATGCCTTTCTGCTGTAATTTGGGACCATACCGGTTAAAGGATAGTTTGCCATGTCTCAAACCATCTTTCAGCACAGATTTAGCGTACAATAAAACCTCTTTAAATGACCTATTTTTATCATAATCAAGTCTGAGAGGCATCATATTCACAAACATGCCCAACATCTCATGTATATCCTTATCAAAATCTCTACCATGATACACACTATTCCAGACTGTGTCTTCACTGCAAGTACTCTTAGCAAAGTATAAAGATACAACTGATAAGGCCAATACAAAGGGAGATATCCTTTCACCATCAACAGAAGATAAATTATTTAATTTATCGATCAAATCGGGTTTTAAATAAAAATAATTACGTTTAATAGCCATATCTTCTAAAAGATACCAATCCTTGGAATATCCATCCAGATTAGAGAGCCAAAAATCTTCATCTTCTTTTGCTTCTCCACTTAAAAGATATTCTTTTTCCTTTTCCACATAGCCCTGGTATGAAAGTTGGGGTACTTGATATTCTTCTCCTTTTTTTAAAGCATAAACACAGTTTTCCAAGTTTCTGGCAAAAATACTCACCGAACTTCCATCCATAATGATATGATGAACACGACCAAGCACTATGAACTCTTTTGGAGTTTTGAGGAGTGTGAAATTATATAAAGGAGTATCGAAGATTTCAGTGAAGGGTTTAACCGAAAATAAATTTATGTAATCATTTATTTCATCTTCACTTTTATGGGACATATCTAAATACGAAAAAGAACCAGGTTCATCAGCATAGTACTGTATGAAATTCATGTCTTCATCTTTCCTGATGCGTAACTGAAGATTTCCAGCAATAAGCATGTTTAAGGCTTGTTTCACATATTTTTCATCTTTTAGTGGAAATTTAGATTTAAATGAAAGAATATAGATTTCAGTGCCTGGTTTACTGATTTCAGTTATAATGGTTCTTTTTTGTGCATTTGATAATTCAAACCCATCCATGTACACATCCCCCTTAAATTTTCCCATAATCTCTCTTATCTCATTTAATAGTATTTAATTTTATAAATCATTTAAATTTATTAGAACTGGTTTTGTAATCTTCCCCTTGGAGCATACTCCCAACATATATTCGTCATTACAAATATTCCAGACTCCAAATTCACCAGTGTTTTCCTGGTGTATTAACTTGATTTCATCATTAATTTCAATAGAGAATTCATCAAGGGGAAGTCTAAATCCTAAGCCTGTCATTTTCATATAACTCTCTTTAAGGACCCATAATTCAAAAAAAGCTTTCTTTTTGTCCTTATTATGTATGATATGTTTGTATTCACTGCCATAGAAGTAATATTTTGCTATGTTTAAATCTATATCATGAATGTGTTCAATATCCACACCAACCGGTGAATTAGAAACTGCACAAGCTACATATTCCTCTGAATGTGACAAGTTAAAAAAAACATCGGAATAATTTTTTAGAAATGGCTTACCATAGTGATCCACGCCAAAAAGTGGGTCATAGATACCAATTTCTCCTAAAACGTGATTTAACAGAATTTCCACACCAATGGATAAATAACGATCTTTTTGATGCACATATCTTTTGGATTTTTTTAGTCTTTCATTGGACAACGAGGCTGGTATTTTATTACAATCAAGTTTTGACACGTTCATATAGTATAACCGCATTGTCTCACTTTAGGAAATTTTTATATTCTTTATATTCATGAATCACCATAAACTAAAAAAAATAACAGGGATCATATTGCTATTTAATGTGATTAACCTTAGTTAATTTTTTTGGCACCTTTTCTTTGCTTTTCTATGAATTTTTTCCAACTTAGAGTGTAGGAAACTTTGGTAATAAACCAGGGCTCGGTAGAAAGTCTATAAGTATTATGGGATCACATGGTGAGTATTAAGTAACCTATTCAAGGTGATCTTATGAAGTGTTTAGGTCAAAACGAGTTAATATAATTCACTAGTTGCTCTGTATGTGTATATGGTTGTAGAGTGAGTTGAGGTGCTTTTTTAAAACCACTATATTCTGTTGAGAGAGGTGAATTGGAAGAAAAATAATATTACAAAGAATAATTTTACATGTGTGTCATGTTTTGTCTTGTAAACACCCCTGAAAATGTTCAAATAGTGTTCAAATTAATGATTGTCGAGTTTTAGAATTGTTAACGTGATGCTCACCTTTAGCATACTCTGTAAAGAAAAATCAAAAAAAACGGTATATTACGAGACAGCCTAAAGTTAAATGAGAACCAAGATATATATGTTACATTATGAATTCCTATGAAACTATTCTCGCCATTGTAGTGATGATACTCATTGGCTATGTATGCCGCAGATATGAATTTTTAAAGCCAGAAGATACTCAGACTCTTAATAAGATTGTGGTATACATTGCTATTCCTGCATTAATCTTTCTAGCCATGTACCATGCAGATCTATCTAATATTAGAACTTTTGGAACTATCACTCTTATCTGTATTACTATGGGCATTATATCAGGGATAATTGCTTACTTCTTCACTCACTTTAAGGGTTACTCTGCTAAAACCCGATGGGGTGTGGTGACAGCATCAGCCCTATTCAACTCAGGATTTTTAGGATATCCTGTTGTATTGGGAGTTTTTGGAGCTACAGGGCTGGTAAGGGCAGTATTCTATGATGTAGGTTCCACCCTACTTTTCATCTCATTTGGAATATTCTTCCTAATTCGTTACGGTGGAAGTTATAAGGATATAATAAAAAAGTCAGTTCTGTTTCCACCGTTACTGGCAGTTATCTGTGGAGTTTTTGCCAACCTACTACATCTTCAACTGGGATCTGTCATTACCAGTACACTTAACTATTTGAGTGGTGCTGCTATACCCATGATAATGATATCTTTAGGCCTTTCACTGGAATTTAAAGGTATTAAAGAATATTTTGATGTTGCTTCCTTTGTTTCAGTACTTAAATTAATCATCTCTCCTATGATTGCCATGGTCATTGTGGGATTGGTGGGGTTATCTGGTCTGGACCGCACAGTAACTATTGTAGAGGCAGGCATGCCATCGGCAATGTTAAGTCTGGTTCTGGCTGTAACCTACAAACTGGATGTAAAGGTAACTGCAGCCTGCATATTCATGAGCACCGCCCTTAGTATTATAACCATCACAGTTTTAATCCTGTTCATATAGTATATATAAACCGTTTGAATGTATTTAGGAATCAATTGACTTAAGAATCAATTGACAGGTTTTTATATTTAGTCATGGCAATCAGTATCAACGCGATTCCCATAGCCACCGCACCCACCAAAAATGCGTTGTGCAGTCCTTGAGAAACCAAAGCTGGTGTTAATTTGTCACTGGTGCTGGGGCCTACTGTATTATAAACAACCATGGCTGCCACTGTACCTAGAATTCCAGTTCCAAAACCATTACCCATCATATTGGAAGTGTTAACCAGGCCAGATGCTATTCCCCGGTACTTGGATGGACTTTCTGAAAGAATGAATTTGGTGTTAGGTGGATTGAAAGCTGCTACTGAGGCTCCTAAAATCAAAAGGCCAATTGATATGTATAGGAGACTGCTTGAAGGGTTGAATGTGGATAAAACCAGACATCCAATGATCCCAATCACTGCCCCCATAAGGGTAACCCGGTTAGGTGCTATTTTATCAGAAAAAGTGCCAGCCAATGGCCCTACTATAAAAATGGCAATGGGCATGATGGTGAGCATCAAACCAGAATGACTGGTACTCATACCCTTCACCACTTCAAAGTAAAAGGGCAGGAGGACCACTGCTCCGGCAAATGGCATGTTGGAGAAGATGTTGGCACTGTTAGCCAGGGCAATCTCCCTCATCTTCAAAAAGTTAAGATTAATCAGGGGTTCAGCAGCTTTTGATTCCTGGAAAATGAAAAGAACCCAGAAGATAACTGAACAGATAATGCTGCCAATGATAATTGCAGAAGTCCAGCCATAATCCAGTCCCTTGTTAAGTGCAAAAATAAGAGTGCTCTGGGCTATGAAAAACATGGCCACCCCCACAAGGTCCAGAGACCCTGCATGTTTTTCAGTTTCGTGGAGAGTGGCATGTGCCAAAATCATGCCTATAATGCCTATAGGGACGTTTATAAAAAATATCCAGTGGAAATTTATGTACTCTGTGATGAAACCCCCAAGTAATGGGCCTAAAGCCAGCCCCAGTGATCCTATGGTGGTTACAATTCCCAAATTCCTACCTCGTTTGTTTTCAGGGAGGTATTGTAAGACCATTGCTGAGGTAATGGCAGAGAACATGGCTGCACCAAAAGCCTGCAGGAGTCTGAAAAGTATTAGTTCATGAAACTGAGTGGAAATACCACTTAAACTAGACCCAACAATGAAAATGAAAAATCCGGTTAGAAAAACCTTTTTAAAACCTTTCTGCTGGGCTAATTTACCAAAAACTATTAAAAAACTACCTAAAACAATTATATATATCAGGATGGTCCATAGAACATCGCTGGTGGTCACACCGAAGTATTTGGCCATGGTGGGCAGGGAAACGTTTACAATGGATATGTCCAAAAATGACATGAAACTGGCCAGCGAAATAACAAGAAGAATCAGTTTCTGGTTATCCTGTAAATTTTCAAGCATTTATAATGCCCCCTGAAAAATCATGTTACTCAGGATTTTGAAATTAGTTCATATACAATTGGCACGAATTTGTGGAGTGTTCCATTATGAATGATTTATATCTACTGGAAATGCATTACCCCTTTTTGAATACCTTTTAACTATTTATTTATCCTTCAAGGTTAATATGAGTTGGAGGTCCTTATGAAATTTGAAGAAATAATCCAGGAGCTGGAATCACTCTCCAGCCCAGAAGATGTGGAAGGAATGGCCCGGTTTGGAATAAATCCAAAAAAGGTATATGCTGTGAAAATACCTGAATTACGGCGAATAGCCAAAAAAACTGGGAAAAATCATGCCCTGGCCCTTAAATTGTGGGAAAAAGGTTACAGGGAAACACGGATCCTGGCATGCATGATAGAAGACCCTGATCTAGTGACTTCTGAACAGATGGATGAATGGGCAGCTGATTTTGATTTCTGGGAGATATGTGACCAGTGTTGCATGAAACTGTTCCGAATGACACCTTTCGCATATCAGAAGATATTTGAGTGGGGCAAACGCGATGAAGAGTTCACAAAAAGAGCGGCTTTCACATTAATCGCTGTTCTGGCAGTTCATGATAAAAGAGCCCCTGATGAAAAATTTGAGGAATTTTTCCCCTTGATAATCAGGGAATCAACTGATAACCGGAATTACGTTAAAAAAGCGGTAAACTGGGCTTTAAGACATATTGGGAAAAGGAACCTGAATTTTAATAGAAAAGCCATTATAGTTGCTGAGGATATCCTTAAAATTGATTCTAAAAGCGCAAAATGGATAGCTAAAGACGCACTCAGGGAATTAAAGAGCGAAAAAGTCCAAAAAAAGATTGGAAAGCCTTGGTAAAAAGGTATAAAGAAAAAGAAGTTAAAATGATTTTTAATATTTTTTCAAAGGATCATTTATCACTGCAAAAGCAACTACGAGTATTGCCAGAGCTAGTAGAGCTATTTTATACACTATTTTCACCATCCTTAAACTAGTTAAGAAAAAATTTTTTTAGGTATTCCAGTTTTAAAAAATTCTGGGTAGTTCTGTTCACAAAAAAATATCTAAAAAGAATAATAAAAATAAATAAAAATGTCCCTAATGGACTTAATGTTTTTTTTAAGATTTTAAGCCTTCTTTCAGCATTTTATCCTTTTCTGTAATTGTCAGTTCATCCACAACTTCACTGGGAAGTCCGGTTTTAAGGATCTTACCTCCCCTCATTATGGAAGCCCGGTCACAGACATCCAGGACAAAGTCCATGTCGTGGCTGATAATTACAAAGGTTTGATCAAGCTCTTTACGTGCTTTTTTAATGGAATCTGTAACCTGAACCCGGGTTATAGGGTCCATGGTACCGGTGGGTTCATCCAGGATTACAATGTTTGGTTCTTTAATGAGTACCTGGGCCAGGGCCACCCGATGACGTTCTCCTCCACTGAGTTCATCATGGTATTTGTAGAGGATACTTTCTGCATAATTTTCGCCAAATCCAACAGCATTCAAAACATACAACGCTTTCATCTTGGCAAATTCTGCTGGCAACTCCAGGCTGATGGCTTCAGTTAAGTTTCCCAGGACATTACGGTGAGGGTAAAGACTGTATTCCTGATGAAGGATCCCAAGGTATGGTTTGACCCGACCACGACCCATGATGCCCTTTTCAGTCATGTCAATCCAGTTGTCTCCCAGTTTAACCTCTATTTCGCCACTGCTGGGTTCAGTAAGTCCATAAAGAATACGGGATAAGGTTGTTTTACCAGCTCCAGATAGCCCCACTACTCCATATATCTCGCCTTCATCCACACTAATGTCAATGCCATCAACAGCTTTTATCACACCTCTTTCAATGGAGTAGTAATGTTTTTTAACATCATACATCTTGATGATGGGTCCGCCAGTTTGGAATTCCTCACTTGTTTTGGGTTTGGGCACATGTTCCATGAAACTCTTAACCACAGTTTCTGGATCCCCTTCTTCAATTATTTCGCCTTTATCCAGCCAGATCACGTGATCAGAGAGGTTTCTCATAACTTCTGGCCAGTGTGAAGTTATGACCATGCTGAGGCCCTGACTTTTCACCCCCTCGATTAGTGCCTGGTGAATCTGTTCAGCAGTGGATGGGTCCAGGGTACCGGTGGGTTCATCTGCCAGGAATATCATGGGTTCCTTGGCCAGCTGACGGGCCAGTACTACTCGCTGTTTTTCCCCTCCACTAAGGTCTCTGGCGATATGGGTGATACGATGGGTCATCTGAGCTAATTCAATCAGATCAATAGCCATGTAGGTGCTTTCTTCTTCATTGTGTCCATCGATTGATTTTAAAACGTTATCAATCACAGTGTCATCTTCGTACAATGCAAAGGTTCTCTGTAACATTATGGAGATCCTGCGGCGGATAGCTGCAAACAGGTGCCGGTCAGCTTCCCAAAAATCAACCTCCCTTTTTTCAAACGTTCCTCCGCACCCGCACTCCTTTCCTTCCATGGATTGCGGTTCAACAGTGAGACATTCCGGGCAAACAGCCAGATTGTAGATAATTTGACCTTCATCTGGTTTGTAATCCTTCATTCCTCTTAACATGTTCAAAAGGACAGATTTACCAGAACCACTCTTTCCTAGAATTCCTAAAATCGTCCCTTCTTCTACATTGATGTTCAAATTGTTCAGTACTTTAACTCCATTGAATGTTTTGCTTATGTTTCTTATTTCTATGAAAGACATTCAACCACCAATTTAAATTAATCTAAGATAATCCGCATACAGATGCATTAAAATTGTTATTCAACTCCACAAAGGGGAGTTTCACATTTTGGACATTTAGTGTTACTACAAGGCACTGACCGCTCTTTTGGGGATTCATATCCGCAATTGGGACATTTACAAACTTTGGGAGGTCCTGCTCGGAGTCCAGTCCCTCCATATGACTTTCTTTGCATTAATAAATCTTCAGAGCGATTTTCATCCTCTACGATATGAATGTTAGTAGATCCACAATCAGGACATTTTTCATATTCTTTGCGGGGATGTAGCCATTCAAATCCACATTCATTACATTCATATTGATTCATGTGGCCTTCTCCAATGATTACCAGTGTATTTCCATTGATTAAGGCATCAGCTATCTTTTTCCGTGCAGAAGATAAAATACGATGAAATGTGGGCTGAGAAACACCCATTATTTCTGCGGATCTTTTTTGTTGTATATCATGATAGTCTCTCAGTCTGATTGCTTCAAATTCATCTATTAATATTTCAATAGGATTAACATTATCCAGATCTTCTCTTTCCGGTTTAAAACATCTTATCTGGGGGTTTTCAGAAATCCTTCTAAATCTCCGGGGTCTTGCCATAGTGAATATATATTCAATAATTCAATATATATGTTTTGCACCATTTTACTAAAAAGAGTTGTAATTCTCTCAAAATCTTTGTTTAAAGGATGGATTGTCCAAAAATACTAAAAAGTTATTATTAATTTTGAAATTTCAAAAATAAGTTTACTGTTTCATAGTTTAATGAAAATACGCATAGGATTACATAAATTACAATATAACAACAATGGATTAGATATGGTAATCCTTGAAATTCTCTTTTAAATATTTTTCAGCCTCTTTAGAGGTTTTATCACTGAATGGATATTTTTTATGTACTTCAATTATGTAGGGTATGGTGCTCTCCACAAGTTCTTTGTTATTCCAGGTTTTAAGGGCGGAAGTCACTTTCTCCAGACACCCTTCTTTGTAGCTTATCTGTCCCAGTACATGAATTATCATTTTTTTTACCTGAGGGTTTTCTTCATATTGTAATTGTTCCAGAATGGGTAAGATATCTTCAGGGTGTGTTCTACCTCGCAGTTCAATTCCATGCACCACTTTACGCCTTACCTCGGGGTCAGGGTCATGTATAAACATTTCTGCGAATTTAAGGGTTGGTTCAGGTTTTTTCTGGCCCATTACCTTTAATGTACTCATTACAGAGTTCCTAACTTTGTGATGAGGATCTCGAAGGGCAGTTTCCAGGTAGGGAAAAACTATATCTGCATCTTTTTTCCCTACCTCTCCCAACATATACACTGCAGTCTGCCTAACATTTTCATCATCATTTTTTAACAGATCACTGGCAACCTGGATTATCTCTTCTTGAAATATTCCCTGGTCACGGTAAATCCTCCCCATAATGGTGGAAACATTTTTACGAATGTAAACATCATCATCTGAGGAATAATGAAGTATAGCAGTGGATTTACCACTTTCAAGGTCCTCTCCAATTTCCTTTTTTATTTTCAGGACGAACTTCTGCCTTTCCTCTTTACTCAGATCGTAGTATCCCATTCCATGCTCCGAAGATGTTAGTTTAACATTAACACGCTGTAGTTAAGGTAGGACGCAATGCTGACCCATATCAAGTATGGTATAAATAAGAGTCCAGCTGGCTTGGATATAACATAAAAAGCGATCATGTTGGCCAGTATGGCTATCCAGAGCAGGAAGATTATTACAAAACCACCTAATATGGAGTGAAGTCCGAAGAATACCAGGGACCATAACACGTTAAGTACCAGTTGCACGGCAAATATTAAGATAGCGAATCTAACGTCTCGTCTGTCAAAACCGTGTCTCCAAACCAGGAAAAGGGCTACTCCAATTAAAATGTACAGGGTGGACCATATGGGTCCGAACCAATCATTAGGAGGGGTCCAGCTCGGTTTAGCCAGGGCAGCGTACCAGGTGGTTATCTGGGGGAGGGTGGCTAGACTTCCCACTGCGCCTGAAAGAAAAACTATCAACACTGCAGCAATCAATTTAGGAATCTCTCTTACATTAAAACCTTCCATATCTACCATTCTCCTTGTTTATAGTTACTAATAATGTAATTATGAATTTTTAAGGGCCACAATTTCCTTTACATCAGTTAGTTTCCATACGAAAGAACGTTCTTCTTTTAGTAATGATTCCAGGGGATCTTCTGGTGAGTGTCCCAGGGCGGCCAGGATGTTGCAGGAGAGGT
The DNA here is from genome assembly GCF_017873625.1 of Methanobacterium petrolearium. Taxonomy (NCBI): domain Archaea; kingdom Methanobacteriati; phylum Methanobacteriota; class Methanobacteria; order Methanobacteriales; family Methanobacteriaceae; genus Methanobacterium; species Methanobacterium petrolearium. The sequence continues at coordinate 106,179 of NZ_JAGGKL010000005.1, forward strand.
TCTTGTCCTTTATCATTTTAGTGAACATCTTCCTGACTTTTAATTTTTCACCCTCATCATTAACCTCATTTATCTGCCCCTGAAGTGTCACAAAACAGTACCTTGACATGTCACTTTCATAATCCTCGATCTCCACTGCAACCTGCGGGTTCTGTTTTAAAAGATCTACTTTTTTACCGTACATGGTACTCAGGAAGTAAATAAATTCACCATCAAAAACATAGAGGAAAGGAGCAATATAGGGATAATCACCTTTAAAAGCAATTTTACTCAAATACCGTTTTCTAATAAATGCATCGTATTCATTTTTATCCATGGAAGGGATTTTTAGAATGTTCAAGGGCATCACCATTATTAATTATGTGACTCATAACTATTATTCTATAACTTTTCTAGTTCATTAATAAACTGTTTAGAATACAATTTAGAATGCATCAATCATTTACCACAGGATAACCTGCCTTCTTCCAGGCAGTCATACTCCCCACCACACTAGTTAAACTGGAGTAACCATTATTTTTAAGGAAACTACAGGCAACGGTAGATTTATAACCGGAATCGCAGTAAACAACCACAGGAGTGTCACCAGGAATCTCATTCATCTTAAGAGGTACTTCTCCCAAGTAAATATGATATGCTCCTTCAATGTAACCATTCTCCCAGTCATCGATTTGACGCACATCTAGAAGGAAGAAATCACCATCAAACTGGTGTTTTTTTAGATCCTGCACTGTCCACAGATTCAATTTATCAACACTTTCTGCATGGAGATACCAGTTGGGAAAACCATCTGCCAAGTAACCATAAATATTGTCAAAGCCCAGACGAACCAGGGATTGGCGAACTTCATTAAGACCATACCCATGGTCATCAACCAGGATAATCGGATCATTGTAATTTAAGAACCAGCCAGCGAAGGCAGCAACACCTTCCCTCCAGATGTTGAAACTTCCTGGAATGTGACCATCACCGAAACTGGTGGGTTTACGCACATCCAGGATCTGAGCCCCATCACTCTGCATTTTTTTCAGGATTTTAGCAGGCATGGCCTTCAGATAGGGGAGTCTGCCCATTATCGGAGCTCCCTTTTGATTGTACTCCTCCATTTTCTTAAAGTATGGGGGTGTGTAAAGTGTTTCTTTAATCTTAAAATCAATAAAATCTTTTTTCGAGGCTAAATTCAGTTGAGGGTTTGTTTTCATCTCATAACCCACAGTTGTGTAATCCTGTTGGCGTATGTCTGCCCCGCAAACAGAACCCGCACCATGGGCAGGGCATAAAATAACATGATCACCCAGTGGCAGTATTTTACTAAACAGACTGTCGTAAAGTAATCCAGCCATCTCCGGCCTTCTGTCAACACCATAAAAATCAACACGTCCAGTTTCCCCAGCAAAGATCACATCACCAGAAAAGACCATCTGAACTTCTTTAGAAACTCCCATATCCCTTAATGCTAGGGATATGCTTTCCAGGGTATGACCTGGAGTTTCCAGTACTTCCAACTCCACACTTCCCAGGGTGAATTTCGCCCCATCAATGACTGGAGTACCATATCCAAAATCTAAGTTCCTTCCATGGTATATTTCTGCACCCGTAGCATCAGCCAACTCCAAAGACCCGATGACATAGTCTTCGTTACGGTGTGTTTCAAAGATATGGGTAATATCCAGTCCATTTGATTCAGCCAAGCTTAAATAAACTTCCACGTCCCGACGAGGATCCACCACAGCAGCACGACCACTGTTCCCAACAAAATAGGAGTGATGAGCTATTCCCTCTGATTTTACCAGTTCAACTATCAAGAATCAATCCCCCTGATTATAAACCAATTGTATTTTTGTATGTGGTTTGTTTTATTTTTTATTCTATGTGATAATGTTTGATATGATATTGATTATTTAGATTTATCCTTAATTCACTCTCTTTCATACGATATCTGCTTGTTGGGGTTATTCAGTTTTTAATTCAATGGACTTTAGATAAGTTGCTTGTTCAACCTTCGCAGTTTCTCATTTTCATTGTCCAATCCTTTAATCATCTGATAAAGTTTTTGGGATGAGGATATATTTCGTAAAAATGATTATAAAAAAACGGTATTTAGATACTGTCCCAATATTTTAGTTTTCCTCCGCATTCGCATTCATCGGTGAAGTCGTCTGGTGATTCGTCAGGTTGGAGTTTGTAGTAACCATTACATTTATCACAGACTAAATAACCATTATTTACCTTTCTTTTTTTCCTTCTTTTTCCAATGTATTTCAGGTCGCTTTCACGGATTTGAACATAAAAATAGAAAGTGGCCCAAAAGGTGATAAATAAGACAAAGGGGATGCCTTGGATTTCAGATTGATAGTAAATTATGATATAACAAATAATCAACAGTTGGAATATTAAAACAATTCCCATGGCCAGAGAATAATTAACTGTTACTTTGATATTTTTACTCTCACGATACATTTTAAGGTGAGACATACCAGGCGTATAATCAGAAGATGTTTTATTATTTTTGTCCCGATAAAATCCCCAGATAATAGCCATAATTCCTATAAAACTGCCGTATAATTCTAAAGGAGATTTAGAGAATATGAAACTCCATAAACAGACTAGCATTATCACAAAACCTATAGATGTCAACACAACCCTTACCTTATCATCTAACCTCCCCTTCATCTTATCTGATGTTATATTCTCGTTTTCGTGGGATTTCAGGCTTTTTTTATGAATCTGATTAGCTAGGGAAATGCTCATTAATGGTGCAATCATCAGAATAATAAGAAAATCTCCATATAAACGAATCTGACCCATAAAACATAAAGTATAGGCAACAATTAACCATTGGACCACGTTGACAGTGCCCATGGCCACAAAATAAGTAATTGTCTTATTAATTTCAACACCTTGAGTATGAAATCCAATAATAACTACCATCAGACCCATACTAATAAACAACATATCTAAAGGAGATCTGGAATTTAAAAAAATTATTAAAAATCCAATAATTATTCCAATACCAAGAAGAATTGTTACAACCTTTAAAATGCTATTATTTTTATCCATAGTAACATTCCTTGCTTATTCTAGAAAAAAATTATTAGCCGATAATGTTTCCTGGTTTTTCTAGTTGTTTTCTACATTGCTGTTATTGATTGGAAAATAATATTGGCCGTATCCATGATTTGTTGTTTATTTGAATCAGGCCCAAAAACTGAAATTACATATACAGTGTCATTGATTTTAAAATGCATGTTAACATGTACTTCCCTCATGCAAAATGCGTATTCGTCTGTATAAATAATTTTTTTTACAACGACACTGTTAGAGTTAGTTTCAGTAGCACTAGCTAATATTTCACCTGTAGACATATTTTTAACATTTGAAACGAGTCTATCTCTTATTTCCTTGGGGGAAATTGAACTTGTATTTTTAGCTACATATATACTATGTACGCTAAGAGGAACCGTGTTTTCTAGTTTAGCAATTGCTTGCATAGATGAACTAAAATTTGTGTTATTCTCAGATGAATATGTGACATTATCGAAATCAGCAGGATAATTGAAGCTTGAAACACCATCAGAAAACGTTTTAGGTTGGTTCGTAGAAGAACTAGTGCAACCAGACGATAAAACAATTAAAATAATTGTTCCTATGAGTCCCATCTTCAAAATATTGCTGTTTTTCAATTTCAGAAACCTCCAGGCATCAGTTGCATCTTCTAGAACTGCCGAAAACCTATTAATTTGTTGTCTCAATTTTTGGTTATGAACATTCTTTTATTTAATATGTAATCTCATGAAAATAAGTTTATATGATTTTTTTTTAAATTGGTATCTTCCATCTGTTAATCGTCAATAGTACTTCTCAGATGTTCGCCTGATTGTTTCTTAATAGCCTTTCTGGGAGATTTGGAACAGAATAAAAACCTTAGAAAAACAGTTACAAGAACAGAAGGTTTCAGGATAAGATGAACCTTATGAAAAAAATTAAATCTTATCAGCACCCAATTAACAACACTTGATTAATATTATTTTTTCCAGGAGGAAAATCATGGATTACATCATCGAAACCCAGAATATAACCAAAAAATACGATGATTTCACAGCAGTTAATAGTGTGAACCTCAAAATTCCTAAAAATAGTGTTTACGGAGTTTTAGGTCCTAATGGGGCAGGTAAAACCACATTGATATCCATGTTATGCACTATTCTGCATCCTACCAGTGGTTCAGCCAAAGTTAATGGTTATGATATTATCAAAAACCCTAAAGAGGTACGGGAATCTATTGGTATTGTTTTCCAGTCCCGGGCCCTGGATGATATGCTCACTGGACGTGAACACCTGCAAATGCACGCATCACTTTATGGAGTGCCTAAAGATGTGAGAAAAAAGCGTATTGAAGAAATACTGGATCTTATTGCCCTGGGTCAGAAGGCAGATGAATTTGTTAAAACCTATTCTGGGGGGATGAAACGCAGACTGGAAATTGGCAGGGGACTTATACATCATCCTAAAGTTCTTTTTCTGGATGAACCTACCCTGGGGTTGGATCCTCAGACTAGGGAAAGTATCTGGGAATATATTAAGGAATTGAACCAGCATCAGGATGTATCAGTGTTGATGACCACCCATTATATGGAAGAAGCGGATAAACTCTGTGAAAAAGTAGCCATAATTAATCAAGGGGAGATAATCACTTCAAACTCACCTAAAAACTTAAAAAGGGAGCTTAAAGCAGATACTATTACTGTGCATGTGGATAAGTTGGAAGAGTTCACAGGGTTGGTTGAAAACCTGGACTTTGTACAGGAGGTTTACCTCCAAGATTCTGAAATCAAGCTGATGGTGGAGCGTGGTGAGAATCTGGTGGCAGAACTGGTGAATTTTGCCAATAAACATAACATCTTTGTTTACTCCATAGAACTGGAACATCCTAACCTGGAGGATGTTTTCCTCAAATACACCGGTAGAACCATACAGGGGGAAAGATAAAATGGCGGAACTTGAAGGAATTTACACTATATGGCTCAGGGAAAATAAAAGATTCCTCCGTTACCGGTCCCGCTTATTGACTTCAGTGATAACACCACTTTTATGGCTTCTGATATTTGGAACTGGATTGGGTTCTGCCATAAAATTTAGTAGTATTCCTGAAGGGTACCAGGCCTTCCTGTTTCCAGGAATCATAGGACAGACCATTTTATTCACTTCCATATTTTCTGGACTTTCCGTGATACAGGACCGGCAATTTGGGTTTTTGAAGGAGATCCTGGTAGCTCCCATCTCTCGTCCTTCCATTGTACTGGGAAAAGCCATAGGAATCAGTACCACAGTCCTTATTCAGGGTTTCGTGTTATTAATACTCTCTTTTGTGGTTAATGTTCCAATGGACATTATCACTCTCCTGGCATCCATGGTGGTCATAGCTATCATCTCCTTAGGCCTGTCTGGACTGGGTCTTTTAATAGCTTCATTCACGGACAGTATGGAAGGATTTAACCTTATCATGAGCTTCATTGTAATGCCCCTTTTCCTCCTGAGCGGTGCTTTATTCCCGGTTTCAGGATTACCAACCTGGTTACAGACAGCAGTCTACCTGGATCCCCTGACCTATGGTATTGATGCACTTAGGGCAATTATTCTAAATTCATCATCACTGCCACTATATGTGGATATGGTGGTTATAACCTTCTTTGCCCTGGTCATGATCCTGATCTCGGCACTGGTCTTCAGCAAGAAGGAACAGAGTTTAATGTAAAAAAAATGAACAATAATTTATAATTGGGATTTATTTGGAGAATCATCTGTTTTTTTATTCTTATTTTTTAAATAAAACATGTAAAACATTAAAATATCATACTTTGGGAGTTTTAATAATTTATCAGAATATTTTTATAAGTTTTTTCGTCGAAAGTTTTATATAGTCATTTGATCTACCAATAAAAGGTTAAAAAAGTTTATAAGGCACATAACCATCTGTTATTCTTGATTAGTTAATCAAGCGTTATTTTTAACCCTTAATTAGTCTATTAAAGGTGGAACAATGAAAAAAACAATTAAAATGGTAGTTATTGGTGCTGAAAGACTTAAATGGGGTTTTATCTCTTTTTGTTATGATATGATTTCAACATCATCTGTAGATCATAGGTTAAAAATGGATGGTGAGTATTTTTTCATAAGGTTTTTTATAAGGTGATTAAATGCAACTTATCCACAGGTTAAGTAGAAGGGAACTTAAAACCATTCTGCACCATACCGGAAACACCTGTCTACTCCTGGCTGTTGCCATGTTGATCCCACTTATTGTAGCTCTTATTTATCATGAAAATCAATATTTTGTTCCATTTCTTTTATCTGCAGGTATTAGTGCTGTTGCTGGATTAATTCTTGCTAAAATATTCAAAGTTGAAATTAAAATGTCACTGAAAAGTGCCATGGTATTCTCCACCATTATCTGGCTTATTGCAGGTGCACTGGGGGCTTTACCTTACTATATTTCCGGAGAGTTATCTTATCTTAACTCTTACTTTGAGGCCATGTCTGGATTTACAACCACTGGTTTCAGTATGTATTCCAATCTTGATGCAGTTTCCTATACCATACAATTCTGGCGGGCTTTTACCCAGTGGATTGGAGGTCTTGGAATAATATTTCTTCTTTTAGCCCTTTTAAGATCCACTGGTGCTGATGTTTTGCGTCTTTACATTGCAGAAGGCCGGGAAGAAAGATTGGTCCCAAGTATTAAACATTCAACTCGAATTATTGTTTACATGTACGTATCATTTACTTTTATAGCTATAATCCTTTATTATATTGCGGGAATGCCTATTTTTGATTCTGTTTTCCATGGATTCACCACTTTATCCACTGGTGGGTTTGGAATGCACAATGAAAGTCTTCTGTATTATAACAGCGTCTGGATAGAGATTGCAGCCATGATTATAATGATGATTGGTGCTACCAACTATGCCTTACACTACACAGTCCTTAAAGGGAACTGGAAGGAGTATTTCAAAGATATAGAGACCAAAGTTGCTTATATTCTAATTATAATTACCACAATCCTGGTAACGTTCATGCTCTACAACAACCAGGTTTATGGGAATAATTTACTGCTTAACCTGAGGTACAGTCTGTTTCAAATGGTCTCAGCCATCACCACCACTGGACTGCAAACCGCATTTTACCCCAATATACTTAGTAAATGGATTGGGCTGGGCACCTTCCTCATGACCATAATCATGATCATTGGTGCAGGATCCCTATCTACTGGTGGGGGTATCAAATGGTTGAGACTGGGCATACTGCTTAAAGGAATATCATGGCAGGTGACATCATTTATATTGCCTGGTAAGGCTGTTATGGCTAAAAAAATACATCACCTAACTGATTTGCAGATAACTGATGATGTTATAAGGTTAACCGGGGCATTCCTATCAACTTATCTTTTAGTGTACATTGTAAGTGTCATCATTGTTTTGATTTACTATCCTGACATTTCCAGGGTGATATTTGAAGTAGCCTCAGCCCTGAGTAATGTTGGTCTTTCCAGTGGAATAATGACCCCTAACTCACCAGCCTTGGTGAAAATAGTTTTCATAATTGATTTCTGGATGGGCAGATTAGAAATTTGGCCGGTGTTACTTCTGATAGCAATTACGATTAACAATGTTGTGAGGAAGTAAATTAAAAGATTAAAAAAGAAAAAAAGATTTTAATTTTTTTTATTCATTCTGTAAATAATGAAATAAAACCTGCGATTAGCATTGCTATTATTGCAAACCACATTAAGTACCAAGTGAAAATTGGGAATAGTAAGAAAAGGATTAAGAAAATAATAGCAAATCCTACTAGTGATCCACCACTTGCTTGTTGTTTATTGACCATAGTTCCACCTCCTTAAATTAAATAGAAAAATATATGTAAAAAGTGGTTTAATCTCCTCGAATTAAACCACCAATTGCTCCACCTATCCCCATGAATATCATGTTCAAAATAAGAGAGATTATTACCATGGCAATTCCAGTGGCTAATGCTGCTGCAAATCCTGCAAGGCCGCCGAAGATGGTTCCACCAATTATAAGCAGTATTGCAAGAACTATTGATCCGAATGCCCCGGCTATTGTTGCGTTCCACAGTCCTCCAATTACTCCTTCATGTACCCACAATCCAACTATCATTCCACAAAGGAATAGGGCTAAATTCACTCCCCAGTAAGGGTTTATGTAAATTGCAAAAAGATTTGCCAGTATTACAGCTAGTATAAAACCTACAATAACTGGTCCCCACTTAACCATTTTTAATCTCCTTTCAGATCATTTTGCACCAAATCAACACATCATCCAAATAACAAGTTAAACTCTGATTCACTTATAACTTCTTTATCTACCAAGAGTCTGGCTAACTTTTCCAATATTTCCATGGTTTCATCAGTTGAAACATCTTCTTCTGGCGGTGCCACTCTTTCGTTATCCGGTTCATCCTGATTATTACTGTTTTGATTTGCCACGGATTCCATCATCAACATTCTTCTTCTGGTTCTTCTTCTTGCTCCGCCTCTTCCCAGAGGTCCTAAACTAGGCATAATAAAACTCCCATCATGTTATTATTCAGTTATTATTCAATATTCCTCATCAAATTATTTTAATTTCCATTTTTAAACTCTTAAACAGTTTTATCTTCTCTTAACTCTTCTTCTAACCCTTCTTCTAGTTCTCCTCCGGGTCCTTCTACGCTCACCTAACATCTTAAAACCTCCTTAAAGATTTTCAAAGGATTATTTTTCTAAAGTTTCCTCCAATTCTTCTAAAACATCCTGTAATTCATGTTTACAATCCTGAACTATGCAGATAGTGTCTAATAAAACATCTCGAAGTTCATTAGCTATTACTGCACCCCACATCTCATCTAGGTAGTCATAAAGGATTTGCAAATTGTCAGGATTGTCCTTATTATCCTCTACATTCTGTTTAACTAGTTTTACAAATGTTTCTAGTTCAACATCTAATACAAATAGGCTTTCAACAGTAGCAGCAATGCGGGCTTCGATTTCTTGTTGCAATTCTGCTTTTATGAGACCTTCATCTGGTATTTCCAGTTCTCCTAATGGATTCTTTTCCATATTAATCACTCCTTTAACTAATCAAATAGGAACAAGTTTTTTCTAAAAAAGATTCTAAAAAAGATGAAACTTTTTATTTTTTCATCCTTTTGGCTAAATCAAGTTAACCTGCACTTCCATGGGCAATATTTGATTGTTGTTCAATTTCATGGATTTTTTCCTCATCTTCATGGGCATTGGGCTTAAGATCAAAGACCACCTTTTTAACTGTTCCAGTAAATGCATAGGGAGCTTTATCCTCATAATCCCGGTCAACAACCAGGCCATTGTCACGACCTATATCCATACCTGCGTAGGAAGAAAATGTAACAGCAACGGTTTTTGGCATTTTACCGGAACCAATTTCCTTACCATTGGCAAATAGGGTAACATGACCTCCAGTACCAGGTTTAGGTTCATCCGCTTCAAATAACATCTTAATTTTAACGTCACCACTTGGTATTTTCTCCTTGGAAGTCTGCCTATAAGTTTCCACACCAAGCATGGAATAAGTATGGTGTAACAATCCTTCTCCATCCACCCAAAGACCAAAACCTCCGATAAAGTCAGCGTTAGCTACAATAACACCCTCTGCCCCTTCTTCAGGGACTGATAGTTCTGCTTCAATGGCATAAGACCGTCCGTAAATACGGGGCACCATACCACGCTGCACATTTTGCACATCTCCAGCAAAGTTATATCGGGTGATGGTGGGTAATGGGGGGAGTATTCCATAAAAAACAGACAAACCGCCCATCAATGGTAAAACCCGATTTCTTTCGGCTTCTTCCCACCATAAATCTTGCAGTTCTTTGACCTTGTCTGGATTATCTGCTGCAACATCATGAGCTTGTGAAAAGTCTTCAGGAAGGTAATATAACTCCCAGGGTGCATCTTTATCTGGGTCCCAATTACTATCTGGTCCAAATGCTTGGAGTGTTTCTAGTGATAAGTCCCATGGTATTCTGTCTGGTTTTGAAGCTGCCCACCAGCCATCTTTGTAAAGTGCACGACTACCAAACATTTCAAAATACTGGATAGTGTGACGTTCTTCAGCTTCCATATCATCGAAAGTGTAGGCAAAACTGGTTCCATCCGTTGGTTCCTGTTCGATTCCATCCACCATTTTTGGTTCAGGTAATCCTATGGTTTCCAGTATGGTGGGACCTACATCTATAGCATGGGTGAACTGTGGGCGCATCTGGCTATCTGGTTTGATTTTATTGGGCCAGGCTATGACCATGGGATTTCTAGTACCTCCCAAGTGGCTTGCCATTTGTTTACCCCACTGGAAAGGTGTGTTACCGGCGTGAGCCCATGCAGCTGCGTAGTGAGGGGCAGTGTGGATACCACCAATGGCATCAATCCCACCGTACTCTTCAATGAGTTTTAACTGGTCTTCAGCATCCAGTACTATGCCATTAAGGAATGTCATTTCATTAAAGGAGCCAGTTAGTGTGCCTTCCATACTTGCACCGTTATCTCCCCAGATGTAGATGATGAGTGTGTTATCCAGATCTCCCATCTCTTCAATTTCATCTAAAAGCCGTCCAACATTCCAGTCTGCATTTTCAGAGTAACCAGAGTAAACTTCCATTTGCCGAGCATATAATTTCCTTTCATTTTCACTCAGGGAATCCCATGCCGGGAAAAGATCAGGTCGTTCGGTTAATTGGGTATTTTCGGGAACTATCCCAAGTTCTTTCTGACGTTTCAGGGTTTTTTCACGCAGAACATCCCATCCCTCATCAAACTGGCCTTTATATTTATCAGCCCACTGTTTGGCTACATGGTGAGGTGCATGTGCACATCCAGTGGAATAGTACATCATCCATGGTTTATGGGCATCCTGGGCTCTAACTGCATGCAACCATTCCACAGCCTTGTCTGTGATGTCATCAGGGAAGTAATATTGTTCCCCATCTTTGCCCTCGGGTACACCTATTGTTGCATTATCCTGGGTGATTATGGGATCGTACTGTCCTGCTGCACCACTCAAGAAACCCCACCAGTGGTCGAATCCCCATGCCTGGGGCCAGTGATCGAAGGGTCCAGCTGCTCCTTGAACATTATCAGGAGTAAGGTGCCACTTACCGAAACCACCGGTAACATACCCGTTTTCCTTGAGAACACGGGGGAAAGCGGCACAGCTTTTAGGTTTGGCAGCAGTATAGCCAGGGAATGGTCCAGAATATTCTGCAATTGAACCGAAACCTACCCGATGCTGGTTGCGCCCGGTTAACAGACATGCCCTTGTAGGAGAACATACTGCAGTTACATGGAAGCTATTGTATGTGATCCCCATTTCCTGAACACGGCTGAAGTTAGGGGTGTTTATTGGACCTCCAAAGGACCCAATGTTACCAAATCCTGCATCATCAATTAAAATGAGTAAAACGTTGGGAGCATCCTCCGGTGCCTGTGGCCCGGGTATCATGGTCCAGTCTGCAACTGATTCATGTAGTGTGCGACCTGCAGTACCACCAAATTCACGATCAGGAATGGGCAGTACAGTACGATCCGGGTTAAATTTACCTCCTGCCTCAGCAAGTGCATCTTTTAAACCTTTAAGTCCTTTTTTATCAATTGATGCCACAGATTTGGCTGGTGAATCAGTTAATGCTTGTTCAGCGATTAATTTATCTTTTTCTTCCACAATGGTTAAAATGGCTGCTGTGCCTGGCTTTAAATTTTCTCCGAGACCCTTTCCAATACCACTTTCTAATTTTTTCTTGGTAAATTTACCTATAAGGCCTCCTGCAGCAGCACCAACTGCTACTGATGCTAAAAGTGGTGGTGCAGCAAGTCCCACTAAAAGACCAACACTGCCACCCCATCCCAATCCTTTACGGCCGAGACTATCACCAGTTTCCCTAACCCGTAATTTATCATCTTCATTATTCTCAACAATGATCATACCGTCTGTTTTAATCTGTTTATCCTTTGCCAGTTCAGTCAACTGGTCAAAATTATTTTCAGCCTTTTCAATGTCCTGATACGCAGCGACTATGACGATTTTCCCCTTATCATTTATTTCAGTAGTCATTTAATCCCTCCTATATGTTGAGAATTTTATTATAAAATATAATTCCTCCTCTTGATTGAGGATTTTTATGATAAAACGTTTCATAAATAATTATTGGTTTTAAATGTACAATAAAAAATAAGAATTTAAAAAAATATTATTTTTAGTTCATTTGACTTTTCCATGACATTTTTTGAATTTAAGATTGCTTCCGCAAGGGCAAGGGTCGTTACGATTTATTTTTGGAAAAACGTATTTTAAGGTTTCAGGTTCTCCAGCAAGAATAGGCATCACATCGGCAGGTGGTTTGCCTTGTTTAAGTAAGTTGGCCATTATAATCATGGGCCATTTTATATGTTCAAAAAACTGTTTATAACTGGAACAAAGATAATTTAAAGGGATTTCACCATCAGAGTCACAAAAACGATGTTTTGGACAGGCTCCATGACATGCAAAATTCACATCACATGTTAAACATTTTTTAGCAAGCCCATCAAACTTATCCTGTCCAAATTGAACTTGCATAGGTGAATACACCAGTTCTTCCAGAGGAGTTTCCATTATATTACCCAGTAAATGTTCAGGATCAACAAAATGATCACAGGAGTAAACATCTCCATTATGTTCTAGTATGAGGGATGTTCCACATGTTGGGGCAAATAAACATACTGATGAAGGATATTTGACCCATGAGGCCAGAGAAGAGTCAAATATCTGGATGAAAATTTTACCAACGTCTTTTTTGATCCATTCATCAAAAACTGCAGATAAAAATTTTCCATACTGTTCCGCTCTCACAGATTCCTCAGAAACTTTAAATTCTCCATCTGAACCTTTTTCAAATTCCACAATGGGAATGAACTGTATATAATTGGCACTAATATCATCCCTGAAAAACCTGTAAACCTCAAGGGGATGGTCAGCATTCACCCGGTTCACAGTTGCCAATATATTAAATTCCACATTATACTTTTTCATTAACTGTATAGCTCTAATCACTTTCATAAAAGAAGGGTTTCCCTTTTTATCCTTACGGTAAACATCATGAAGTTCTTGAGGGCCATCAATACTTATTCCCACCAAGAAATTATTTTCACTTAGAAATTCACACCATTCATCATCTAAAAGAATTCCATTGGTCTGTATAGTATTAAAAACCTGCATTCCAGGGGTTTTGTATTCTTCTTGATATTTTAAAGCTTTTTTAAAAAAATCAATACCCATAAGAGTGGGTTCACCACCCTGCCACGCGAAAGTAACTTCTGGAATGTTAAGTGCGCGGATATACTGGCGAGTATATTCTTTTAACACATCATCCGACATTCTTAGGGATTGATCAGGATATAAGTCCTTTTTAGGAGTATAAAAACAATATTTGCAGTTTAAATTACAAATTGCACCAGTTGGTTTCGCCATCAAATGGAAGCTCATCAATGAATCCGACTTCATCAAAATATCACCTACCAGATATTTTTTCCATAAATTTTCATTAGATTAATGTTTTATTAATTTTGTTATTCTAATGAATATTCAAGAACTACCAGATCAAATTTGATATTTTGTCAAAGATTCGAAAATATTATTAAGAAATTTGTTATAGTTATATATAACATCATTATAGTTAATTTAGAAGATTATCGGATGGTTTCATGAAAAAAACCAATAAAAAATCACTTGATTCTGAATTGAAGGATTGCCAACCAAAAAATGATGGAAAGGGAGAAATAAGAACATTAAAAATGTCTTTAGAAGACATTGAAAATAAGTTTATCGAAGCTCAATCAATTGCTCATTTTGGTTTTTGGGAACTGGACCCGGAAACATGGGATCCAACCTGGACTGAGGGAGTTTTTAAAGTTTTAGGGTATGATATTGAACAGGGACAGGTTAAATACTACGATCAAAAGAAGGTGGTACATCCTGAAGATTGGAATCTTTTTCACGATACAGTGATATATGTGTTTAAAACCGGAAATGATGCTGAAATCGATTTGAGGATAATAAGGCCGGATGGTAAGAAACGGGTTATCCACATTATTGGCAAACCACTGAAGGATAATAATAACAAAATAATTTCTGTAAGGGGCACAGTACAAGATGTTACTGAAATAAAAGAAATGGAAGCTCGTTTAAGAGAGTCAGAATCATTTTACAGAACTCTGTTTGAAAATACAGGAACTGCAAGTATTATTGTGGATGAAGATAGCACCATCTTAATGGTTAACACCCAGTTTGAAACCCTTTCCGGTTATTCTAAAGAATCAGTAGAAGGTAAAAAAAGCTGGAAAGGTATGGTACTGAAAGAAGATCTGGAAACATTGGAAAAATATCACTCTATGCGTAGAAATGCTATTGGAACACCACCAAGTAGTTATGAGGCTCGTTTTATTGACATAGAAGGAAATATAAAAATCATACGAATTGACGTGGCAATGATTCCTGGAACAAAAAGAACCATAGCTTCGGTTAATGATTTAACTGATCTTAAATTAGCTGAAAAAAGGCTTCAAACAACTTTAAAACGATTTTATACTATTCTTTCCAATTTAGGTGCGAGTATTTTGTTGGTAACAGAAGAAAGGTTGATCGAATTTGCAAATCCTGCATTCTGTGACTATTTTGATCTTAATGAATCTCCAGAGGAATTAACAGGGTTCACTACAGCAAAACTCATTGAAAAGATTAAACCTGTTTATAAATATCCTGATGAGGCAATTAATCGTATTAATGAAATTATCGAAAGATGGGAACCTGTAACTGGTGAAGAAATTCATCTTAACCGTGAAAAAACCTGTTTACGGGATTTTATACCCATATTTGTGGGAAATAAACCTTATGGTAGATTATGGGTGCACGTTGATATTACTGAACGTAAAAAAATGGAAAAGAAACTTGTTGACAGTGAAAGACAATACAAATATATAGTAGAAAAATCAGCTGCTGGAATTTTTATTTTAGATAAAAAGGGAATAATCCAATATTTGAATGAACAAATGTCCGATTTGTTACGATTTTCCAAAAACGAAATATTGGAAAAACATATAAAAAATTTCATAACAGAACAAGTAGAATTTTACAAACCCGAAAATCTGTCCAAAACTAAAGTAATTCGATATGATGGGTTTGAATTTTTAAACAAGACTAACAATAAAGTATGGACAATTTTAACAGTTACACCAATCTATAATGAAAAGATGAATTACACAGGGTTGATTGGGATAGTCACAGATATCGGTTTGCAGAAAGGATTAGAACAAGGATTTTTAGAAAGAGAAACGATTTTAACTGACATTATCTATGATTTAATGGCACTTCTCAATGATATTGTCCTGAAAGAAGAAAGACCAGAACATAATCAAAAAGACATCTTCAAAACATTTGAAAAAATCTTTGAGAACAGTTAATGGGCAAACATTTTTATGGAGAATATAATATAATTAAACAAAAATGTGAGATAATTTCAGGTAGTTTTTATGAATGAATTAAATTTAGAAATTTCAAAGGATCCATTTTTTAATAATTTCATTGAGAATAGAAAGCTCTCCAAATCAACTAAAGCAGTATACATTGGGCGCATTAGGTCATACTGTGATTTCGCCGGTAAAAATCCGTCTGAATTAATTCAAGATGCTCAAAAAAGGAAAGGCATGAAAGTTGATGAACTGGTAAACAGTTACATTGAAGAACTGAAACAAACTGGTAAATCTCCAACCACAATAGTCAACAATTTAGACACCATAAGGGCATTTTACAATGAATTCCAAGTTGGTACAAATCCTATTAAAAACATAACAATTCCAGAAACTAACAAAGGTAGTAACAGTAAGATCATTTCAAGTGATCAAATTAAAGAAGTACTAGAGTTAAGCAATTTAAGGGATAAAGCCATGATACTACTCCATTTATCTTCGGGTATGGAGGCTAGGGAGTTAAGACTTTTAACCTATGGTGATTTTATTAATTCAATTTCAGAGTACATGGATTTAAATCAGGGAGTGTTAAATTTTAGAAAAGTTGCTGATGAACTTTTTAAGATGGATACTCTGGTTGGAACCTGGAAAATCAAAAAAATTAGGACAGGAAGATCTTACGTTACCTTTAATTCTCATGAATCGTCATTAGCCATATTAAATTATTTAATAGACCGTGAAAGAAACAATAAATCTGTTCAATCTTTAGATGATCCCCTTTTTGTAAATTCAAAAAATCAAGCAATAAGTAAATATGCTCATGGTTCAATTTTTAAACGGGCGAATAATAGGGCCGGTTTAGGATATTTAACGGATAAAAGACGGTTTTTTTCTTCTACCATGCTTCGGAAGTATTTCAAAAATCACATGCACCAATCAAATGTTGATGATGAAACAATTGATGCGTTTTTAGGTCAAAATTTAGATGATAACATTGATTATCATTCCGTTGATGAGATCAAAACTCTAAAAACCATATATTTAGAATCAGTTGATGGGTTAACTGTCAGAAGGAAGCCTAAAATCACTGAAACTATAACCAGCAAAGAGTATGAACTTCTTATTAAAAAGCTGGATAAGAAAGATAAGGAACTTAATGAGATTAAAGAACACTTAAAGTATTTAAAACAGCTGATTAATTCTACAAATGTTAAGTAAAAAATTTAACACTTTGTAACTGGGTTTAGGGGTTCTTTTTATTTTTTCCTATTTTTCTCTTTGATTTATTCATAAAATATGAGCTCGTTATAATTTGGGAATGTCATATCAACCTAAAAATACTAATATTAATCGCACATTTAAAACCAATTATTTATATATTATAAAAAGTATTTTATTATGGAGTTAACGTTGTTTCAGCTTGTTAGTGATCCATTTTGTTTACAACCGAAAATGGAGATTTATACTTTCTATGGCAAATTAAAATAATTTTATGAAATAATATTCGTTTTTTGGTACAATGAAGGTGAGATAGATGCTGTCAAACAAAAAAAACTTAGATAAAATGAAGAAAGAAGATAAGGAAACAACAATATATGGAAGCCGATATTTTGCAAAAGGCATTTCAAAATATGTAATGCCTGATGAAGGAATGCCAGCTAGGGCAGCATATCAGCTTATTCATGATGAAATGAATCTTGATGGGAATCCTGCCTTGAATTTAGCAAGTTTTGTAACCACATGGATGGAACCAGAAGCAGAACAGCTTATCAATGAAAGTCTGGATAAAAACTTTGTGGATAATGATGAATACCCTCAAACAGAGGTAATTCAATCAAGAATTATTAATATGTTGGCCAGATTATTCAACGCTCCTGAGGATTGTGAATCTGTTGGAACAGGAACTATTGGTTCTTCTGAAGCCATAATGTTAGCGTTATTAGCTCATAAATGGACTTGGAAAAAGCGTAGACAGGCCGAAGGTAAACCTTATGATAAACCAAACATTGTTATGGGTGCAGATGTTCATACAGTTTGGGAAAAGTTTGCTTTATATTTCGATGTTGAACTAAAACTTATACCTCTAAAAGAGGACATCTATGTAATATCCGCTGAAGATGTTGCTGCTGAAGTAGATGAAAACACCATAGCAGTAGGAGCAGTAGTAGGAACCACATTCACTGGTCAAATGGATCCTGTAAAAGAAATTAACGATGCTTTACTTAAAATTAAGGAAGAAAAAGGATGGGACATTCCTATGCATGTTGATGGTGCAAGTGGGGGTTTTATAGTTCCTTTCTTATATCCTGACATGGAATGGGATTTTAGACTGGAACAAGTAAGGTCCATAAATGTTTCAGGCCACAAATATGGCCTTGTTTATCCTGGAATTGGATGGTTAGTATTCAAAGATAAAACTGACATTCCAGAAGAATTGGTATTTGATATAAACTATCTGGGTGGATCAATGCCCAATTATTCTTTAAACTTTTCGAAAGGTAGTAGCACCATAATAGCCCAATATTATAATTTTATTCGTCTTGGATATGATGGATATAAGAGTATAATGGAAAATATGTCAGAAAACGCTAAATATCTATCAAAAAAACTTAAGGAAACAGGTAAATTTGAAATCATAAACAAGAACACAACGTTTCCATTGGTTGCCCTTACTTTAAAAAACTCAAACTTCACCACTTACCAGCTTTCAGATAAACTTAGAGAAAGAGGATGGATAATACCTGCTTACACACTTCCGCCAAATGCAGAAGACGTCACTGTTTTAAGAATGGTTATCAAAGAGACATTTAGTAGAGATATGGTCAACATGCTTTTTGATGATATAATGAATGTCTGTGAAAAACTGGAAGAGTCATTTGAAGAAGAACACAGGAAAGAGGATCACTCTCTATTATATTAAATCAAATTATTTGGAAGAATGAGGTAAAATAATGAAAAAAATAATGGGAATTATACCTGTTGTTTTAGTTTTAGTAGTCCTCGCATCTGGATGTACCAGTAGCAGTAACAACACCTCAAATCAGAGCAGTTCAAATGTGACTTTGCAGATTTATTCCAACAGTACCTGGATTGGTGATTATGGGTACAAAAATGGAGATATGCAGATAAACGGAACAGGAAATGCTAAATACAATTTAGGCCCTAATCCTGGAACTGTTACAGTTTCCTTAGAAAATAATGGTACTGGAACTTTAACTGTACAGCTGCTACAAGGTGGAAATGTAATTCAAACACAAAGCACATCTGATAATCAGGGAGTTGTGAATATAAACAAAGAATTCTAATTTTTTTATTTTTTAAATTGTACATTTATAACAAATTAATATATATACTTGAATCTTAATATTAGGTTAAATAGTGTATAGGGATTGTTTGATAACATATGAGGAGGTTAAGAAAAATGGCTGAAGGAAATAATGTATTAATGGGTATATTAGCTATTATTTTAGGTATTTTAGTAATTGCATTCCCTCTGTTCAGTGTGTTTACAGTAAGTATACTGGCTGGGCTGGCAATAATCTTTGTGGGTATTTGGCTCCTGGCACAGAGCTTTGGAACCTGGAGTGCAAGTAAGGGTGCCAGTATTGCCTATCTAATTCTAGGGATTATAGGTATTATTGTAGGAATTGGTTTATTTGGAAATATTCTAGCATTCAGTGCTTTTGCAAGTTTCTTACTATACTTTGCCGGACTTTTCATGATAATCGCAGGTATAATGTCATTCTTTGTTAAAGAAGGAGCATATGGTAAAGGATCAGGTGCTATGGGCATAATATTAGGTATATTATATTTAATACTAGCCGCGTATGCCTGGGACCCTTATTACCTTGCGTTACTTATTGGTATCTGGTTAATAATCGATGGAATAGCATTGTTCTTTATTAAACCAGCAGACATAATTGTAAATGAAGAAAATTAGTTAAAAAAAAATCAAATCATACAATCCCTATTTTTTTTAAAGTTATGTTATATCTTCAAGTATTAAGTCAACGAATAACGATTTGAATTTAACGATTATTTTTATTTTTAAATTCCTCTATTATTTCATGGATATGAGTATTAGGCTTTAAATGCTCGAAATAATTTTCAAAACCAGCATTGCGAATGAAATCCCTCACCTGTCCTGAAGCATGGGCGATTTTAACTTCAATACCCTCACTTATAATTTCTTCGCACAGTTCTTTTAGCATGTCAGCACCAGTAACATCTATTATTGGTGATGATTTGAAATCCAGTATGAGAAGATCCACTTTACTATCCTGATTTTCAATCAAACTCATTATAGATTCTTTAATGTTTTCTGCACTGGCGAATATGTGATATCCATCTACTCTAACCACCAAAATACCTGGTATTTGTTTATTTTCAGGGTGACGTTCTAGATCACTAAACTTTTCAGAATGGGGGATACGTCCTAAAACAACTATTTTTGGATTATAAATACGTTCTAATAAATCTATGAATGCAATTATAATTCCGATCAGGATTCCTTGAAGGATCCCCAATGTTAAAACACTCAAAAATGTAATTATGGCTATATAAAATTCTCTTTTGTTTAGTCTGTATATTCGAAGTAGATCTTTATAATCCACAAGGCCAATAATTGCCACCAGCACTATGGATGCCAGGATGGGTTGGGGAAGATTGAATAACCATCCGGAAAGATATAATATGACGATGAGTATTATTAATGCACTGATAGCTCCTGCAAATGGTGTTTTTGCACCACTTTCATCATTTTCCAGGCTTCTGGACATACTAGCCCCTATAGGAAATCCTTGACTTAATCCTGCCGCAATATTACATGTTCCCAGGGCCACCAGCTCCTGATCAGGATCTATAGGATCGTGATGCTTAACCGAAAACATTCTAGCAAGGCCCATACCTTCCACATAGGTTATCAAAAAACAGGCAAAAGCAAGGGGGATAACTGTAGAAATATCAGTAGCAATATTGGGAACACCAAAGGTAGGCAACTGGGCTGATATCTGTCCCAGTACAGTCACACCCATATCAGTCAAATTAGTGACTGACATTAAAATAATGGAGAAAACTATTAAAAGTAGAGCTCCCGGCACTTTTTTAAATCGGTAACGAATAATTAAGAGGAATATTATTCCTCCCATGCCAATTAGAAATGAGGGAAGATTAAACTGATAAAAATTGGAAACAATAAAAAATATGCGATCAAAAAACCCTCCACTTGCTCCATGGATGCCAAATAATTTGGGTAACTGACTGACAGCTATATAAAAACCAACACCTGCAAGAAAACCCTTCAAAACAGGTTTAGAAATTACCTTCACTAAGAAACCCATTTTCAAAATCCGGGCAATTAAAGCTATTACTCCAGTTAAAATAGCAGTTACTGCAGCCAGAGCAGCATATTCTGTAAAACTGGAAAGTGCAAGACCACCAATTGTTGACCCCACCAAAATAGCCACATCTGAAGTGGGTCCCATAGAAAGCTGTTTAGACGTCCCGAATAATAAATAAACTCCCAATCCTATCATGGCTGCATATAAACCTGTTTCTGGGGGTAAACCCACTAAAGAAGCATATGCAATTGCTTCAGGAATGGTAAATGCACCTAACGTGATTCCTGCTATAATATCTGGTTTTAACCAGTTTCTATCATATTTAGTCCCCCATTTAAGTATGGGTAATAAAGACGTGACATTTTTGAAATTATATTTCAATATTTTCACCAGGAAATTTTTAGTCACAATTCTCTTTAAACTTTTGATATAAATGGATAAATTTGATATGAGGGAATTTTCTGTTTCTTTTTACATTATAAATTAAGTTAACGTTGATTGGTGATTAAATAAACTCCAAATGCAAATTGTTTGGTGAGATACTTATAATTTTCGGTTTTCACAACCAAGAATTGTAAGTTTGCTGAGTTTTTGCCCAGGATACACAAATGATTATTACAAATCCAAAAATTTATTATTTTTCACAACGAAAAAATAAGTCAAGAGGAGGATTGTTGATATGATTGAAAAAATGGAAAAAAGTCAGGGGAAAGTTCTGGGTTTCAGGTTAATTGGTGATGTATCCAAATCAGATTATGATGTTTTGGTACCAGATGTGCAAAATGTGATAGACCAGGAAGGATCAGCTGCACTGCTACTGGATTTGAAAGAATTTAAGTGGGAAAAAGTAGAAGCATGGGGTGATGATCTAAATTTCGGCCGGAAATATCACGAAAAAATAGATAAATTAGCCATTGTTGGTGATAAACGCTGGGAAGAACTGTTAACTGTATTTGGTAAAGCATACGCCCAAGAAAGTAAATATTTCCACACCGCAGATATAGATGAAGCCTGGAAATGGCTGCAGGAATAATGATTCATTAAAAAGTTAGTTAAAAAGGTTCTTAGAAAATAGATTTAGAAAAAAACCCTATCTGTTTTATTTTTTGGAGTTAAAAAAGGATCAAATTATAAAAAAGGTGCTCCTATGGAAAAATTTACAAAAGATATTAAGGATGCTTCTGAAATAACCAAAAAATTTAATGAAGATTTGAAAGCAAAACTACCTTTTGATGATGATGTAGATTTTAAAGAGGCTCAAAAGGGATTTATCGCAACTGATGAAAATCTAGTTATCAAAGTTGACGATTCCGTTTTATGGGATTTAAAAAGTTATGAATTTTTGAAAGGAGATTGGCAACCTACAGTTAATCCTAGTTTGTGGAGACAGGCACAACTTAATTTATACAGTGGTTTATACAAAGTCCAGGATAGAATTTACCAAATACGATCTTATGATGTGTCAAATATCACTGTTATTGAGGGAGATACTGGATTAATAGTCATTGATCCTTTAGTTTCCGTTGAAACTGCAAAGGCTGCAATGGAACTATATTATAAAAATATAGGTAAAAAACCTGTGAAAGCAGTTATTTTCACTCACAGTCATTGGGACCATTATGGTGGAGTGGCAGGTGTTATAACCCAAGAACAAGTAGATAAAGGAGAAGTTGAGGTGATAGCTCCTGAAGGTTTCCTGATGGCAGCAGTAAGTGAAAATATATTTGCAGGAAATGCAATGACCAGACGAGCAAACTACATGTATGGGATCACACTGAATGAATCTGCTCAAGAACAGGTAGATGTGGGTCTGGGAAAAAATGTTGCTCTAGGAACCACATCGTTAATCAATCCAACGAAAACTATTGGTAAAAGTGGAGAAAAGATCACTGTCGATGGGGTGGATATTAGATTTTTAATGGCCAGTGGAACAGAAGCCCCTTCAGAATTTATGATGTACTATCCACAGTTTAAAGTGTTCAATGTAGCTGAAGTGGTAACTCATCACATCCACAACATCCTTACCTTAAGAGGTGCTCAGGTAAGAGATGCAAAGAAATGGTGGAAAGCCATTGATAATATTCTACTTACTTATGGTGACCAAATAGAGACTCTTATAGCACAACATCACTGGCCTAAATGGGGAAATGAAGAAATCGTTGACATGCTACAAAAGCAGAGAAATGCCTACAAATTTTTGCACGATCAATCCCTGAGATTAGCTAATCAGGGATACACACCTATTGAAATATCAGAAGAAATGAAACTTCCCAAAACATTAGAAAATGAATGGCACCTGAGAAACTATTATGGTAGTTTTAATCACAACTCCAAAGCCATCTACCAATTCTATCTGGGATGGTACGATGGAAATCCTGCAAACTTATATGCTCTTCCACCAGAAAAAGCTGCTAAAAGATATGTGGAATTTATGGGCGGATTCGAAGAAGTTTTAAAGAAAGCCAAAAAATCTTTTGATGAAGGAGATTACAGATGGGTGGCTGAAGTATGCAAACACCTGGTATTTGCAGATCCAAACAACAAAAATGCAAGGTATCTGGAAGCAGATGCACTGGAACAATTAGGATACCAAACTGAAAGTGGACCTTGGAGAAACAATTTCCTGGTGGGTGCCGCCGAATTACGGGGGAACAAAGTTCCAGCAACAACAGATACAACAGATGCGCTGATCAGTATGCCTACCGAGTTGTTGTTAGAATTTTTAGGTATTTTAATTGATAAAGATAAAGCAGAAGGAAAAGAAATCCGATTAAATGTAAATTTAACTGATAGAAATGAAAAATGTTCTATAAACTTGGTAGATTCTGTTTTAATATACCGGATGAACTATCAGGATGAATCTCCAGACATAGAATTAAACGTGGATGTCTCCACCTTGGTAACCCTGATTCTGGGTCAAACCAAGCTGGATGAAGTTACCAGTGATGAATCAAAAGTTAAAGGTAACTCTGAGGATTTGAAAGAATTTTTAGATTCCATGGTAGGTTTCGATTCTGGTTTCAACATAGTTATACCATAAACTCTTTTTTCACCTTCTTTTTTTCCCGGTTTCGGCTGCTAAAGGCATTATTATTAAGAGTGCCATTAAACCAAAGACTATTACCATGGTTAATACTTCAGGATTGTTAAAATTTGTTGTAGCTATTGTAAAAGCAGCAGCAAGATTTCTTTGTGAAGTTCCAACCCCTAAAGTGAATTTAGTGTTTTTATCTTTTCCTCCCAGTAAATAGCCAACTACAAAAGCGGTTAAAAATATAATTACAGAAGCAATTATGGCTGTTGAACCAATAATTCCCATTATTTGATTGAAGTACACCACAAAAAATGAAATAACTAAAACGAAAAGAGCCAGACTGGATGTTTTTGAAAAAAATGGTTCAATTTCTTTGGATATATCTTCATATCGATATCTAAACAACATGGAAATTATCATTGGACATAACATTAAAATAACCAGGGGCTTGGCTATGTCTAAAGGATTGACAGTAACTCCAGGGAGCACAAAGGGCAATACTAGTGGCAGGAACCCTATTGTAATTAACATTAGCAGCACCATCAGACCTATGGAGTAAGGCACATTTCCTTTCCCTATTTGCGCTAATTTTGGAAGGAAAGGAGCTCCTGCAGCACATCCAATGAGAATTAATCCTGTGGATAATCCAGTGCCAAGGGGGAATAAATACACAATGGTTATGGTGATCAATGGAATAATAACGAAGTTAGCAACGATAGACAGTAAATCCATTTTAAAATCTTTTAAAGGGGATATAATGCTTTTCAGTGAATAATTTAGGCCCATGGAGATCATACTGGAAATAATGAATATAAAAAGGGCCAAGACACCAATACTACCTAAAAAATCTGTGAACTCTACTAATGCCACCATAAAATCACATCCTGTGTATTTTATTTTTTTTATAAACTATTATATTGCCTTCATGATGATGTATAATGGTTTGGTTGATGGATAGGTAACAAGTATGGTAGTTACATTTTATAGAAAAAATAAAAAAAAGAGAAAAAAAGTTTATTTTATTTTTGAGGTTGCTAAGCCACCAAGAACTGCTAGAATTGCAAGTATTAGTCCAGATATGGGTAATCCTGTATTTTGCATGGGTATTGTTTTACTTGCTGCTTTCACTTCACTCACTGCATTGATTGTGATTGGAGTTACACCTTGACTGTTGATATTGTAAGTATCTGAAGAGATTGAAGAACTAAATACATAAACTCCCGGCCTAATTACATAACCTGAAACATACAGATAAGGATCACCAACTTCTACCTTTGTTATAGTCCATGTTATTGTATTAGTGTCTGCATTGTAAGTCCAATCTCCATCACCACTAATATGGGTGTATTCAAAGCCTTCTGGTAGGGGTATTGTTATTGTTACATTGTTTGCTGCATCTGGACCTTTGTTTCCGAGCTTGTAGGTAATTTGGAATGTTTCTCCTAGTTTAGGGTTGTTATTATTGCTTGTTATTTTGATATATAGGTCTGATGCTTTGTTGAGGGTGATATAAGCAGATTCTGTGTTGTTTGTAGTGTAGTTATCAGCAGTTGCAGTAACTTTTACAGGGTTAGATAAGGGGTTTACTACTCCTTCATTAGCATAGAATGTAGCTGCAATAACGCCATTTATAGTGTTTAATGTGATTGAATGAGTTATTACAGTAGAGTCGCTCACGGGAGATACTGATCCTATACTTCTCAATAAAGGCAAATTTCCGGTTCCAGATATGGCGTCAACTAAGCTTCCCCATGGTACTTCCAAAGTTATAGGTCCATCAGGAATATGTCCACCAGTTAAAATACCACCACCGTTAATATGGTTGAAATCTGCCATTATAGTTGACGTTTTGGTGTTATTGATATTTGTAGGGCTTGCATTAACGCTCAAAATAACCCAATTGTCAGGAGGACTGCATCCATATATAATATCACTCCAAACAGGGTCGTTTGAACCCCACCAATTATATTGAAGATCTGGGACAGATTCTGCATCATTATGTATTGAATTTGGGGAATTATTTATAATCCGGTTGAAATTTGCAATCATATCACCAAAATTGCATACTCCTCCGCCACAAATATCTGAATATTCACTTCCACCAGTGGCTGTGACATTGTTGTATTGAAGGGTGCTGTTACTGATAATTAGAACATTCTCGTTGTAGATTGCTCCACCAACGGCAAAAATATCTCCACCTGTGGCTTTAACCGAATTGTATTGGATGGTGCTTTTGTCAATATACACATTTCCAATGTATGAATTAGATATAGCTCCACCGCCAATGCGATTTATACTCTGAGTAGTAGCCGCAACTGTGTTGTATTGGATAGAACTGTCATTAATATACAGATTTCCATTATTGAGTATTCCTCCACCGTAAACACCTACACTTGCATCTGTAGTTGTGATGGCGTTATTGTATTGGATGGTGCTTTTGTCAATATACACATTTCCATCTTCAGAATTGAAGATTCCGGCCCCATAAATAATCACGTCCGCATCAGCCGTGGCTGTGATGGTGTTGCTTTGAATGGTACTGTTAGTAATGATGAGAATATTATCATTGTAGATTCCTCCACCTTCAGCAGATACAATATCGAGTTGTGAGGCGGCTGTGGCTATGGCATTGTTATTTTGAATGATACAATTATTGATAAAGAGATTTCCGCCATTGCATATCCCTCCACCAAAAGAACGCACGTTTACACCTTCACCTGAGGCTGTGGCATTGTTATTTTGGATGATACAGTTATCAATTGTTAAATTACCATTAATATCATTGAAGATTCCTGCACCACTAGCATATACATCTACAGTTTTACTTGTGGCTGTCGCGGTGCTATATTCTATGGTGCTGTTATTTATGGTTAATCTGCCTTCCTTGTTGTAGATGGATCCTCCCTTACTTGCAGTGTTGCTGGTGAATGTGCTGCTAGATATGTCTACTGTCCCACTGTTATAGATAGCACCACCACCATCTTCGGTTGCGGTGTTACCTGTGAGCGTGGACCCTGTGATGGTTACTGTTCCACTATTGTAAATAGCTCCCCCATCGATTTTTGCCGTGTTACTTGTAAGTTTACCGTTAATTATGGCCAGTGTTCCACTATTATAGATTGCTCCACCGTTTGAATAATCTAAAGAGTTATTATTGAATGATGTTTCGTTTATGTTTAATATACCTGTTGCATAATTATAAATAGCTCCTCCCTCTTCAGCGGTGTTATTTTTGAATGTACAGTTGGTCATGTTTAAGTTTTTAGAGTTGTAAATAGCTCCACCGTAAAACCATGCGAAGTTATTATCAAAAGAACAACCAGTCATGTTTAAATTTCCATAATTAGCGATAGCACCACCAACACCACTAGGCACTGTATTGTTATTGAAGGTGCTGTTAATCACTTTCAATATTCCATCGTTATGGATGGCCCCACCCCCAATTGCAGTGTTCTGTGTAAAGTTACAGTCAGATACTGTTAGGGTGCCATTATTGTAGATTGCTCCTCCAAAGATAGTCGCAACATCCTTGTTAAAGTTACAATTATACACTGTTAAAGTTCCGTTATTGTTAATAGCCCCACCCTTCTTAGTGGTACTGGCGTTGGTTAATGTCAATTCCTTTAATATAATGGTTATTCCCTGGTTGATTGTGAATATTGATCCCTGTCCTTGACCATCAATTATGGTGCCTGTCTGACTTTGGCCGATAAGGGTCATGTTTTTGTTTATTGTTAAGTTAGTGTTTCCAGTGTCTTTGTAAATCCCATCAGCAATGTATATTGTCCCATTTGGATTTACACTGTCTATTCCTTTTTGTATAGTAAGGTAAGGATTATCAACAGAACCCGTACCGCTTGTGTCATTTCCAGTGGTATTAACATAAACATCTACTGCAGAAACAGCACTCAAACAGATTAATAAGGTTAAACTTATAAGCAGTAAAGGAATAATGAATTCAATTTTAGTTGTAATTGTTTGTTTTTGTATGTTTTCACCTCTGTTATACTTTATTAAATAAATTATTGAGTATTATTGAAATCCTGTTGCATGGCGTACCCTAAAAAAAGTTAATTAAGGTTAAATTAACTCCTTTGGCGTTTAGATTAATTGGTTAGTAATTATATTCTTCGAAAAGAGTTAGTTTTAGCTACTATTAATACTTAACTAATGAAAAATAAAATATCTGTAACAGAATCCTACTATTGCATTTAAATTGTGTTTTAACATATTTAAAATAATTAAATGAATATTATACAGTTCATATGCAAATATGAACAAATAAAAAGATAAGTTATACTGTTTTCAGTTCATAAATCCTTAATACAGTTGTATTTATAATTAATATCACTCAATTTACATTATTTTATTTTAAAGAACATTCACTTGAATTAGAATTTCGCTAAACAGGACTATAACGAAGTAAATTTGATCACCAAATTGTATTTTTTTTTGGATGAATTAAAATTAGGTGGAATCTGGGAAAATGTTTATATTTTTCCTTGATCAATGAATGAGTAGAATGTGAATAGATGCAGTTGATATTTTTTTTACCTTATTTAGTCACGAACAGTTCGTATATCACCTAACTATTTAAGTAAGCAAAATAAACATTATTTCTGGATCGAGAGGAGTTTTTATAAAATGGCAAAATTCTATAAAATACGTGATTTCCTGGATGATGAAAGTGTGGAAAAGTTCATCAATGAACTTATAGAAGAAAATATGGAATATATAAGGGCTAAATACCGGCAACTATTGAAAGCTGCCAACAATGCCAAAACTAATTTTTAAATTATTTAATTTTGTATCAATTTATATCAATATCAGTTAATATCAATTTATTTCATTAAATCTTTTTTAGAGGTTACTGTTGATTACTCGAATCTTCAGCCATGGCCAGGAGGATGGTATCTGAGGTATGGACATCATAGTAATCGAAATTACTTATAAAATTCTCCAGGTACTTACTTCCAGCATCACTTAGGGCGTAAATTTCTTCCTCTAAAATTAAAAGCTCTTCTTTTTCCAGGGGAATTACCAGATCATCAAATATCTCATCAAAGTCATGAACTTCCTTTACTGAGGCATTAAGCTCTGATAAAACAGGAATATAATTATCAGGACTGAAAACAGTTTTCAAGGACGAAACAATTTCTGGGCGTGTTTTTTCCTGCCCACTCCACAGGATGTATAATATCCAGTTCTGGAAGGCCATCATCTTGTTACCCTCCCATGTCTCCTCCAAAGGAAGTTTATAATGGGAGTAATCCTCCTCTTCCCCTCTTCTGGCTAAAATAGCCTCTTGGAGTAAGTCTGTGGTATCTTTGAATATTCCTATGGCTATGACTAACGCTATAATGGAATCTACAAAGTAAATACCCTGTAATGTGAAAATTGCCCCGGTAATAACGGAAAAACCTATGAATATATGATTTTTACTGTCCACTGACTGGGAAATAAGGGTTAAATTAGAATTGGTCTTACCCACGTAGCGTTGATAGTAGAACAGGAAAACTGCTGCCATGATGGCGATTCCTTCCACCACTATAACCAAGTATGGCATACCCATGGGGGTCAGTGTTCCATAGTAGGCGCTTATAAGATGGGTAACAGAATCATAACCAATGTTCAAGGAGGCGAAGAATAATCCGAATATCACCAGCAAAGTGGACAGAGTTTCCCGGTGATACTTGATTCCCAGCCACACCATAAAGGCGGAAACCGTATCCATGGTGGCATCAGTACCATCAGCAGTGAGTCCCACACTCCCACTCACCAGACCAGATCCTAGTTTAAGAACGGCCAGAAAAGCATCTAAAAAGGTAGTATTCTTCGCAGCTGCATCTGGTTTGAAAAAATCCTTCCGTACCAGGGCTGCCTTTTTTTCCATATGTTGAACAAATTTTTCAGCCAACTCCAATCCTTCAGGAGTCAGAGAATAAAGACCATCATCCAGTTTCACCCAACCCATTTCAACAAGTTTCTGGCATTCATATGCAGTGGCACCAACTTTTCGAGCAACTCGCCTATCTTCTAATTCGGACCTAAGATGTGCAAATGTGAAAAACAATTTTTCCATTAAAGGTTGGCTCTTTTGAGGTATTTGCTGGTACCAGATAAGTGATAAAAACAGCATTGTTTTATCATCAATCTCTTCTAAACTCAGCGGACCTTCCTTTAGAAGAGCCATCATCAGGAATCTATCATATCCCAATATGGGTTTCTTATCTTTCATTATAATGCACCGAATTCACATAGTAATAAACAAGGGGATTGATATGAGTATTACATTGGTAATGTTGCCTTAACATAAAGTAACAACCCTTGGATTTTAATGTTTCCATTTTACATAATACTGATATCCTATCCATATACTGATGGTATTCACATGGTGCGGAACTAAATGATAAATAAAGATAGAAATACCATTTAATGTAATATAAGAAGGCCTAGCATGATTAGAGTAAATGGATTCCAGTTTAATTTAAGAAAATTTATGAACCGCAAGTAAATAAGTTAAAACTTGGTTCCAAAGTAAAAAAACTTTACATTATGTTAGAAATTGAATAACTTAAAATTAGGTTACAAAGCAAATGACTTAAAAATAGGATAGGATATATCTTTATCCAGAAGGGGGATGTGATTTTTTAAATCGTAATTTTGAATCTTTATAGGGGTAGATCAATTGGTGAAACTGGTAAAATCACAAGTTAAATGCTATAAAAAGAAGACCAAGAAAAATGTGGGAGGTCAGAAGAAGACCTATGAATACAATCAGTATCTGGTTCCCCTTAAAAGGGCGGACAACCTTGATTGCAGTATGGACGTGTTCATCATACCCCAAAGCGATCTTAATGATTTAATTGATGAAAAAGGCGAATTAAAAGATATTTCAGGAGATGAAGACGAATATAAGCGTCATTTGGCTGAATACGAAGCTGAACTTGCAGATCTTGAGTGGAAACACAGCCAACTTTCCAAATCATACAAAGAACTGTTCAAAAAACATAATAAAATCCGTAAAAAGAACCAGGAACTTGAAAATAAGGTTGA
Organism: Methanobacterium petrolearium; assembly: GCF_017873625.1. NCBI lineage: Archaea > Methanobacteriati > Methanobacteriota > Methanobacteria > Methanobacteriales > Methanobacteriaceae > Methanobacterium > Methanobacterium petrolearium. The sequence goes on from NZ_JAGGKL010000005.1 coordinate 137,140, forward strand.
AAGTCTGGGAAACGACCGAGAAAAGCTCATCAGTGTCTTGAAAAAAGTGAAAGATACCAGAATGAAAGAAAACACAGAAGGTCCCAAAACCATTCCTCAAAAATCTGCAAAACAGACTTCCTCTGGACAGGTAACTGTAAAAGGGAAATTTGGGGGTAAAACCCAAAAAAGTACCTCTAAAGCCGATAAAACAGAAATTAATCCGGATAAAAAAGGCACAGAAAATAAAAAGGCCGAAGAAATCAAAGAAAACAGGGATGATAAAGATATCTGGACAGTTCTACGCAGCCGCTTAACCAAAAAAGAGGAAGATGAAAAATAGGGAAAAATTAATATTTTTTTCAAAGAAATAAAATTTTTACAACACATGACGGGTGTTTAAAATCCAGCAAAGTCTGATAGATGGTGAAAAACCCAAAACAAAATCCAAAACTCACCCTGACATCTCTCAGGTTATGATTATCCAGGGGCGCAACAACTTCCCGATAAGCTGGCTGAATAAACAGGGTTACTGTGAATACAGCATATTTCTGGAAAATGTTCAAAGAATAGAAGTTAAACCCACCAGAAACATGGTGGTAGGGACCAGGGAACACGCCAGATTAGAAGAAGAATTCTCACGTGATGCCGAACCTGCCACATTTGAAGAGATGATTGAAACATCAAAAACTGCAGAATTACTCTCCAGAGAACTACCAGTAATCTCCGAACATTACGGAATCAGAGGATTCATCGATGAGGTGTGGATGACCCCTGATGAATTCGTTATCATCGATGATAAACCAGGAACAAAGGCATTCTCTTCATCAATTCACCAAGTCTTTGGATATTGCCTGGCATTCAAAGACACAGTGCAAGATGATAGAAAGATAATAGCCTCCCTGAGGGAAAGGGGAACTGATAATATCTTTTGGTCGGCATATTTTGACCAGAGGGCAGAAAATGATATAATATCCCTTATTAACCGGGTTCACAACTTAATTTTGGGTAAGGAAGAATTTATACCGACACAAAACCCTAGAAAATGTCGTAGCTGTCGTTTGAAGAGTAAATGTGATAAAAAAGCCCTTCCAAGATAACTTTGAGTTATTTAACATAGTTTAAATAAGATGTAGATAACTTTAAATATCACTTCAGCCTAAAAGGAGATTGCTGCACTTGCAGCCTTTTTTATGTTTTAGTCCCGTAGGGTAGTGGTAATCCTGCTGGTCTTTGGAACCGGCGACGGCGGTTCGACTCCGCTCGGGACTATTTATTTTCAAGGGTAATTACATGGAAAAAATTCTCCTGGCAGGTGTTAACACCCGTGCTGTGGCATGTTCCCTGAAAAAACTGGGATATCAGGTTTATTCTGCAGATTATTTTGGAGTTATGGATTTAGGATCATGCACGGAAAAATCCCAGTCTGTCCTGGATCAAAAACCACAAAAATCATGTGGAAAGTTCATAGAACACTTCAATCCCCTGATTATTAAAAAGATGGCACTTAAAATGGTGGATGATGTTGATGGGGTTATTTGTTGTGCTGGTGTGTCTCCTAATTGGTTTCCATCCAATAAAATCATAGGAAACCCTGATGTGGATGGTGTTGAGGATAAATACCAGCTTATGAAGGAACTTAACCTCCTTAACAGTAAATTTGACCATTCTTTTCATGTTCCAGAAACATATCTGGTAGGTGATATGGATGATGCCCATGAAATTGCCACCGGTGCACCGGAAAAACAGTTCATTTTAAAACCTAGATATGGATCAGGCGGTTACGGAGTACGCAGGTTGGATCCCCTGATGCAGGAAACAGATCTTGACTGTCAGGAAATTGAAAGTGATGACTGGATCTTACAGGAATTTATAGCTGGTGAGAATATCAGTGCATCAGTTCTCTCAACCATGTACGATACTCAAACCATACTCACCAGCACCCAGATCATAGGTGACAAAAGATTGGGTCAAAGGGAGCCATTCGGATACTGTGGTAACATTGCACCCCACAGTGGAGATGGTAAAATCTCAGAAATTGCCCAAAAAGTGACACACCACCTATCCTTAATAGGCTCAAATGGGGTGGATTTCATAATTAACCAGGGCGAAATATATGTCATTGAAGTCAACCCTCGCCTGCAGGGAACCTTTGAATGTGCCGAAGTGGCCCTGAATATAAACATGGCAGAAGCACATCTTGAGGCCTGTCAGGGACGCCTTATGGAAGTCAGTGCTCCTGATAAATTTGCAGTTAAAATGATCATCCACACCCACCACAGATCCCAGGTGACAGATCTTAACCTGCCGGGGGTCCATGATATACCTTACCCGGGGGTTATCATTGAGAAAGGCGAACCCTTAGCCACAGTCATAACTTCAGGAATGGCAAGGGAAGATACTATTTATTCTGCTAAAAAAAAGGTTCAAAAGGTTTACGGCCAACTGAAACCTGCAAAATGATGTGTTAATTTATAGTTAATTAATATTTAGGTAAACACAACTAAATAAATGAAAATTAGCGTTCCAATCACTAAACTAATTGTAACTAGAATTTCAGCACCGAAAATTACCACACTTACCTTTGCTCTTTTATCGGGGTCCCTTTTTATCTCTTCCCAATCAAAGTCATATAAAATATCGTAATAAAATGATTTTATTGCTTTCCATATACCTTTTAATCCCATTAAATCATCCTTTATATTGTTTTCAATCTGTTGTGAATATTTCTTTATATAATTTTAGCATTTACTTTAACTATTAGATTAAGGGGATTTATGTGAGTAATATTTACATACGAAACGATTATGGGAGTTTTATATATGTAATATTTACTTAGGAAAGGAATTCACCGAACCAGGAATATGTACTGTGAAGTGGTTGGAAACTTTTGCCTTACTACCTTTATGTCTGGTCGATAAATATAGATTTCCTCACCACAATCCTCTTTATTCAGAATCTGGCATATCAGATCACATTCTATTTTTCCGGATATGCGCGAACCACTTCTATCTGAATCAATTTCAATATATATTGGAAGTTTCAGGCGTTCCCACATGCCTTCAGGAATCATGGATGCAATTTTTTTAAGTTCATCCCTCTTAAAACGGTGGCGTGTCCCATCGGTTCCCATCACGTGTGGTTTTTCCTCTTCTAAAAGTTCCTTGAGGTTCTTCCTACGGCGGGGAAGGTGGCGGTTCAGGCTCAGGATCTGTTTTTTCAGGAGATTTTCTTCCGGGTTATGATCTCTGTTCATAGTTAAGATTTTATTCTCTGGTGAATATAATATTGTATTGTAAAAGTAAATGTAGGGGATACTGTGGATATTGATATAGAACAGTGTAAAGAGAATGATAAGATAAAAGAGATAATCAGCACCAGTGGCCTTCCTATTAAACATATTAAACTACTTCTCAGGTTATCTGATACTATTTACATCAATGGTATGAATTATAATGTGAATATTGATGACAATATAGTGACTATTCTTCTTATATCTTCCAAACCAGATAATGTAAATGGAGTTTTCAATACTTATCCCATTGCCAACATCCTTGATAAGTTAAGGCTGATGGAAAAAGAAAACGATGATCTGAAGACCCATTGTGAGGTTGAATCTGATCTGTTTAAGATATTAATTGAAATAATTAGGTGAATAGGATAGTCAGATTAATTTCTTCTTTTTTAATGGTGTCAGGATGAAAGTTAAAGATTATTATAAACTAATTCAGGAAATCGCTGATATTGACTTAGAAGCAGATTCTATTGCCGATTCAAGGCGCATCTTAGCCGAGATCAATGAAAGGGAAGTACTATTAAAGGAACTTAAAAAACGTGTTAATAAGGACATTAAAAACATTGAACGTGAGTATTTAAAAAGAAAACATAAAATAAATGTTGATTATGCTGGAGGGCGTTCTCCTGGTGTTATGTCAAGGGTTAGGGGAAAGTCCAAGATTAAAGAATTAAAAAATCTACAGAGGAAACATGATCAATCACTGGAATCTTATCGCGAAATTAAATACATATTGGATGATCTGTTCCTCCAGATCCAGGAGGCCAAAGAACCTCTAAATAACTATATAAAATCAAGATTAGTCGGATTTTAATCATTTCAAAAATATAGCTGGTTTTAATCAAAAATAAAAAAAAATATTTATCAGACAATTTTTTTAGGGACCTTTAGAAGTTTACTTCCACTGGTAGGAGTATTAAAATGCCTAATAAATCATCTTTTTCCACTTTGTAATCTAGTGCTGCTGCGAAGAGCACGTGATCTGCTGTTCTGTCCATGCTGATGGGAAGGTAGGTTTCTTCACCAACTGCCAGTGCATGTCCGTACTTGTTGGTTCCATAAGCGCTTATGAAACTTATGTGGTTGGCGTTGATGTCGATCTTTTTGATGGGGATTGGTTTTGTTTCCCCTGCTTTGAATTCCTTTTCTTCAGCAGCTATGATTGCTCTGACTTTTCCAGAGATGTTACCGATCTCAAAATCAATGGAAGGTTTGGTTTTTTTGTGTTGTTCTTTTTTGACCTGATCCAGTCGTGTTATTATTCTAACCATTGACTTCCTCCGTTTCCATGGTTTTCTTGATCATTTTCAACCTGACGAAGTTCTCCCTTTCCATCTCTTCCAGGCGCATTTCAATGTATTTGACAGTGTTTTCAATCCTGGGAATAATGATATGTTCTAAGGCATTCACACGTCTTTTGGTGGATTCGATCTCTCCAGCCAGTAACATGATGGTTTTTTCGATTTCTCCCAGTTCAATTATGAGCTGGATTGATTCTTCGAACTTTTTGGCTGCTTCATCCACTTTGACTGAGGTGTCCATGAATCCATAACCACGTTCGGTGATAGTTCTCTTTTTAATTTCAGAGTCAATTACCGGCACTGATACTCCCATAACACTTCTGGCGTCAATATCCACATCAACTGATTCTGTGACTGACATGGCAGCTTTTCGAACAGCCAGATCACCCATTGAAACCTGGGCAGCGGTTAAATCCTGGTAGGCTTCCTCCAGTTTCTTGTTAACATTTTCTCTGGATCCTTTCACCCTTTCCAGGATGTTGAAAAACTCCATGATCAAGGCGTTCCTTTTTTCTTTAAGGAGGCTGTGACCTTTAACTGCGAGTTTTTCCCGCTGTTTGAGTTTTAAAAGCTCCATCCTGGTGGGGTTGATGCCTTCAATCATTTCTTGTGCCATTTTTTATCCCTCTATTTTCCTTCCTAAAAAAATTTAGAAGGGGGTTATTTATGGTCAGGGTGATACTTGGGTATATGCTCAGCACGGACCCTCTTAAGCTCTGCTTCAGGCAGTATGCTCATTAACTCCCAGCCAAGGTCCAGGGTTTCCTGGATGGATCGGTCTTCGTCCCTGCTCTGGGTGATGAATTTGCCTTCAAAGTCATCAGCAAAGGTTAAGAATTTACGGTCGCGCTCGGTAAGGGCTTCTTCACCAACCACAGCCATCAGATCACGAAGGTCACGTCCTTCAGCATATGCAGAGTAAAGTTGGTCAGACACACCACTGTGGTCTTCACGGGTCTGTCCTTCACCAATTCCACCACTCATCAGTCGTGATAGTGATGGTAGTACATCTACTGGTGGGTAAATACCTTTACGGTGCAGGTCCCTGCTTAAAACTATCTGTCCTTCGGTAATATATCCAGTAAGGTCAGGTATGGGGTGGGTGATGTCATCTTGGGGCATCACTAAGATCGGTACCTGAGTGATGGAACCTTCTTTACCATTGATACGGCCTGCCCTTTCGTACAGACTGGAAAGGTCAGTGTACATGTAACCAGGATATCCTCGTCTTCCGGGTACCTCGTCACGTGCTGCGGAAATTTCCCTTAAAGCTTCTGCGTAGTTGGTCATATCAGTTAATATAACCAGCACGTGCATGTCATGTTCGAAGGCAAAGTATTCGGCAGTGGTTAGGGCCATACGGGGGGTGATGATCCTTTCAATGGCAGGGTCGTCAGCCAGGTTCATGAACACAGTCACACGTTCCAGGGCACCGGTTCTCTCAAAGTCGCGCATGAAATAGTTTGCTTCTTCGTGGGTGATACCCATGGCTGCGAATATAACTGCGAATTCGGATTCTTCAGCCAACACCTTGGCCTGTCTTGCGATCTGGGCGGCAAGTTCATTGTGTGGTAGACCAGATCCAGAAAAGATTGGTAATTTCTGTCCACGTACCAGGGTGTTCATTCCATCTATGGTTGAAATACCAGTTTGAATAAATTCTGCAGGGAATTCCCTGGCAGATGGGTTCATTGGACTTCCGTTAATGTCCAATTCTTCTTCTGGAATGATTTCAGGTCCGCCATCTATGGGATTTCCGGTACCACCGAATATTCGTCCGAGCATGTCCAGTGAAACTCCGATTTTGGCGGTTTCTCCTGTGAATCGTACCTTGGTGGTGGCAGTGTTGAGGTCTCTGGTTCCTTCGAAAACCTGAACCACAGCAACGTCATCTTTAACTTCCAGGACTTGTCCTCTTCTCATTTCACCGTTTGGTGTTTCTATGTCCACTATTTCATTGTAGGCAACGCCTTCAACGCCTTCAACAATCATGAGGGGACCAGCCACTTCTCTGACTGTGGTATATTCTCTGGTTTTGATATTAGCGTTCATTTTCACACCTCACTTGTCTGTTTAACTATTTTATCCTGGATTTCTTTGATTTGGGCGTCAAATTCATCTTCAGGGATGAACTTCATCCTACCGATTTCTTCCTTAACTGGTAAATCAGTTAGATCTGCTGCTGCTGCGCCACGTTCCAGGGCAGCTGTAGCTTGTTCCTGGAATAGAATAATAGTTCTCAGTAACTGGAACTGTTTAGTTGGGGAACAGTAGGTGTCTACTTCGTGGTATGCGTTCTGCTGCAGGAAGTCTTCCCTTATCATACGGGTACTTTCCAGGGTGATCCTTTCCCTGTCTGGTAATGCGTCTGGTCCTACCAGTTGCACGATTTCCTGAAGTTCAGATTCTTTCTGTAATAGGGCCATGGCTTCATCCCTGGTTGCCCTCCACTCGGCACCCACATTTTTCTCCCACCATGTTTCCACACTGTCCACATATAATGAGTAACTCTGCAGCCAGTCTATGGATGGGAAGTGACGTTTATCTGCAAGTGATGCATCCAGTGCCCAGAACACTTTACATATACGCAGGGTGTTCTGTGTAACTGGTTCAGATAGGTCACCACCAGGTGGTGATACTGCACCTACCACACTTACTGACGCAACTTTACTTTCAGTTCCCACGGTGTTCACCCGGCCGGCTCGTTCATAGAACTGTGCCAGTCTTGATGCCAGATATGCTGGGTATCCTTCTTCACCAGGCATTTCTTCCAGTCGTCCGGAGATCTCCCTCATGGCTTCTGCCCACCTTGAGGTGGAGTCTGCCATTAGAGCCACGTCGTAGCCCTGATCACGGAAGTATTCTGCTATGGTTATACCGGTGTACACACAGGCTTCCCTAGCTGCCACAGGCATGTTTGAAGTGTTAGCGATAAGGACGGTTCGGTCCATTAATGGTTTACCGGTTTTAGGGTCTTCCAGTTCTGGGAATTCTTTTAGAACCTCAGTCATCTCGTTACCCCTTTCACCACATCCTACGTAGACAATGATATCTGCATCAGCCCATTTAGCCAGCTGTTGCTGGGTAACGGTTTTACCTGATCCGAATGGTCCTGGTATGGCTGCGGTTCCACCTTTAGCAACAGGGAAAAAGGTATCTTGTGCCCTTTGACCGGTTACTAATGGTATATCTGGGTCTAATTTATCATTGTATGGTCGACCAACCCTAACAGGCCATTTTTGCATCATCTGCACTTTAACCGCACCGTTAGGGGTTTCTACTTCTGCAATATCATCGGTCACAGTGTATTGGCCTTCGCTAACGATACTTTTGAGGGTACCGCTGACCCTGGGAGGGACCATAATTTTTTGGACTACTGCAGAGGTTTCCTGCACTTCGCCCAGAATGTCCCCACCTTTAACTTCACTACCAGCTGTTGCCAGAGGTTTGAAGGTCCATTTTTTGTCTTTGGGTAGTGCGGGTACATCCACACCCCTTTCAATGTAGTCTCCCACTTCCAGTTTAATGGTTTCCAGTGGTCTTTGAATCCCGTCAAATATGGATCCGATGATTCCTGGTCCCAGTTCCACGGATAATGGTCCTCCTGTACTTTCAACCACTTCTCCTGGTTTCATACCAGCTGTTTCTTCGTAAACCTGGATGGTGGCAGTGTCGCCTTCCAGCTCGATGATTTCGCCAATGAGCTTGTCATCACCTACTTTCACCATCTCGTACATCTGGGTCCCTCTCATACCATCGGCGGTTATAACAGGGCCCGCTATTTTTATTATCTTTCCTTCGGCAGTCATTCTACCATCTCTACCCCGATTACTCGTTTTATAAGGTCTCGGATTGGGTCTGATTCCCGATCTATTGAGCCTTTTTTATCTGGAATTTCTATTATCATGGGCAGTGCACTTTCACTGCTGATCTTATCTATGGTTTCTCTGAAATTGTCTCCTATTTTTTCGGTGGTTATTATAATGGAGTATTCTTTGGCCAGTTTTTTGAGGGTTTCTCCTGCTTCTTCCATGTTACTGACAGGAAATCCATCCTTTATGCCTCCTAGCATGAAACCGGTCACAGTGTCCGGATCTGCCATAACTGCTATTTTTGAACTCATACTAACATCTCCTTAATCATAGCAGGGGTAAATCCTTCCTCTCTTTTCCCACGGACAATGATTTTTAGATTCTTGATTTCTTTTTCTTTTTTGCTTAAAAAACCGATCATGGGTCCTATTCCGAACTGATTCTTCAATGATATTCTTTTAGCAGTTTCAGACACATGGTTATCCAGAGCAATTTCAAATGCTCCTATAGAACCAGTTTCTGTGTATTTTGTCATGGCTTCTGCTAAAACTGGAGCGTATTCTGTTCCTTCTAAACCACTAACCACTCCAGCAACATCTTCTGCCTCCATTAGGTCTTTTAATTTCCATTCTCTGATCTGGTAGCCGTCACTGATCATGTATGGATCGATATCTTCAAATTTCAATCCATCCACTTTGGCCCTTAGAATGATTTTAAGGTTAGCTGCATCAACCATACTTCCTATGTAGCTTTTGAGTAAGGCAGTGTTGTCATCTTCAGGGGTGGTAACTGTTTTGAGTAGATTTTCCAGAAGGTATTTGTCCAGGGAAGCTTCCAGTGGTAATAACATCCCTGTTTCTTCATAGATGGGGATGGCATCTTCTATTATGGAGGTGTATTCTGTTCCTTCCAGGGCACTTAACACTTCGTTGATATCATTGGCATCTATCAGGGCATCCAGTTTGTCAGTCAGTTCACCAAAGGGAACCACTAATTCCAGGGTTTCTTCAGCATTTAAACCTACTTTTTTGGCGATAACTATGCTTTTTATGTTTTGGATATCCCATTTTTTAAGCAGAAACTTGAATGCATCTCTACTGTTTGCAGGGGTTATCCTGGCTATTAAATCGTAGTTTTCAGCAAGTTGGGTATCTAGGGCCTTTTCCAGAGGGTACTGATCAATGTATTTCGCATAATCTGGGAATCCTCGCAGATAATTTTTCACTTCATCAAGGTTCCCTGCTTCAATAATTTCTGAAAACTGTTTTTCGGTGAATATTTTACCTGCCCGTCCCCTTACACGTGCATTGGGATAGGTGTAGGGAAATATGTTCTGAACAGGTCTGATTGTTACTATAACTACAACTGCTCCGATTATCAGCAGTACAAGGATAACTAAACCTAAAAAAGATTCAACAGAGGGAAATCCCAGTGAAGTTACTAGTGTAGCAATGTCTTCTACCATGTGAAATCTCCTCTATTATTTATTTAAACAGAATCCCTGCAACTTCCGATCTTAAAGATTTTTTAAATCTCAGCATCCGTGCTTCAATGGTGTTGTTGACTTCAATTTCACCATTTTTAGTCTTGACAATGGCACCACCAATGGTGGTGATGTTTTCTCCCATCTCCAGTTTGGTTGTGTTTCCGGTTTTGTCACTGATGCTTTTTTCAAGGGAAGAAATGGAACTGGTGATTTTGGTTGTATCGCTTTCTTTGACGAGTATAACCAGGTCACCTCCACCTATTTCCACACCGGACTCTACAATCACCTTTTCAAGAGACTCTTTGTATTGGGATGCATCGGAAGAAGCCAGTTCTTTAAGTTTTTCTTCAGCTTTTTGGAAGGCTTCTTCTATTACTTCTTCTCTAGCCTCAAGTTCCATTCTCCTGGAATTCATCTTAGCTTCTGAGATAATCTGTTGATATCTCATTTTTGCCTGTTTGTCAGCGTTTTCTAAGATTTTTTCCTTTTCAGTGTCTGCAACTGATTTTCCTTCTGAGAGAATGGTTTCGTTTTCCTTTTCAGCTTCTGTTAATATGGAATCTGCTTTGATCTGGGCATCAGACATTATACTTGAGACTATTTTTTCTGTCCCGGCACTCATCTGATTATCCTCCCATGATTCCGGCGAAGACCATCAAAAGTATTGCAATCAGGAAACCGTAGATAGCCTGGGTTTCAGGCAGTGCAGTGAATATGATACCTCGGGCAAACATATCTGGGTCTTCAACTACTGATCCCACAGATGATGATGCGGCGATACCTTGACCCATACCGGATCCTAAACCTGCAAATCCTATAGCGGCTCCTGCACCAATTGCTACCAGACCTAATGCTGGGGGCAGTGCTTTTCCTGCCATCACTGTGAAAACCATCAAGAGTATAGCAATCAGGAAACCGTAGATAGCCTGGGTTTCAGGCAGTGCAGTGAAGATAATACCTCTGGCGAACATTTCTTCATCTTCTGCCACAGCACCCACACTTCCAGCTGCTGCTATTCCTTGTCCTATACCTGATCCTAATCCAGCAAATCCGATGGCAACACCGGCACCTATTGCTGCTAACGCTGTTCCTAAAGCGACTTCTACCATATTATTTACCTCCTATATCAGTATGCTTTCTTTTAGCTCGGAAAGCTTTGAATTTTTGACTTCCACCTATGTAAAACTGAGCAAAAAACTCAACGTAATGTAAACGCAGTGCATTTATGAATGCACCTAAACTTTGGAATGAAAGATTGGCTATGTGTCCTCCTATGAATACTATTGGTGCCAGTATAATTCCTATATAAGGAATCATACTACCTACGATACCAGTTAATATGTTAACTGTCATGGCAATTCCACCCGTGGACAGGGCCAATGCTAATAACCTGGCGTATGATAAAAGATTTCCCAAGAACCCGGTAAGGTCCATGATACCAAATGCTCCGTTAAAGTAAATGAGCATGACCAGGCCGATAATTATGGGTATTCCTCCAACTATTCCTGCAGTCATTAATGATCCAGTCATTAAATAGAATGCTGCCAGGAGTATTAGGCCTATTTCCAGGATGAACCATACTATTTGAGCTCCTAAAGCTTCCCTGACATCTCCCCTTACAATGTTGTTGTAGGCTCCGATTAAAAGACCCAGGTTAATGTGGATCACACCTACAATTAAAGCAAGATACAGGATGATTTCAGGATGTTTGAAGGCGTCAATTTGTGGTATGGTTGTTGGAAGAGCAGCACCACCCAGAATCCATCGAGGGAATAAATCCCCAATGAAACCATTAGTTATCATTCCCATTATGAATGCCCAGGCACCACAGGCAATTAGAATCAGACCCATGTTAGCCATGAGTTTATTGTTCTTTCCTAATCCTTTATAAACAACAACACCCATTAAGGCATTTATTATCCCATAACCAGCATCTGTAAGACAGAAACCATAGAAAAATGGGAATACAATGGCCATGAGTATGGTGGGATCAACCTCCCGGTAATCTGGGGGAGAATACATGTTCACAAACAGTTCATAGGGTTTGGCAAATCTGGGGTTATCCAGATGTACTGGCACGTTGTCTTTTTCCACATCAGGATCTGAGACATCGACAATTGAATGGCCCTCAGTTGAAGTTTCAATGGTTACCAGAGCTTCTTTAACCTTTTTCTCAGGCACCCATCCTTCAAACATTAGGGTATTCTCAGTTTCTCCAAAAGAAGAAAATATTTCATTGCGCTGTTTTTCTATTTCTAACTGTTCTTTAAGAGCAATAAGTTCATCTAACCATTTTGCAGAAACATCTGCCAGATCATTTAGTACAAGCTCTTTTTCACTGGAGATGGATTCCAGTTCTGATTCTGATTTCTGAATTGTTTCATCAGGCTTTCCTGACAGGCCAGAAAATTCGAACCTTTCAAATTCCAGCTTGCGCAACTCACTTAAAACTTCATCACTGTACTTTTTCACAGTTATTATGATCAGTGTTTTGAATCCCTTCAATTCACTATCCTGATCAAAAACAATAATTTCATCAGTCAAGTCCTTTAAAATCCCTTTTAATTCATCATAGGATTCTGTGGACAGTTTTCCAGCAATAAAAGAGACATGATCAGAGTCTTCCAGAAGACCGAGGTCAACATTAAAATTAATAAGATTTCCAGCAACTTTAAGGGCATTTTCAAGTTCAGTTTTCCTAGAGTCCAGTTGATTCAATTTTTCTTCATTGGGTTTTGTTTCAGATTCAACTTCTTCCAGAATCTTTTCAGCCTTTTTAATAAGTTTCTGAGCGTCCAGAGCTTCCACTTCTACTTTTTCAAGGGGTGGGGGGTTTATAAAACCCTTCACCAGGGGTAAAATTCCCTTCTCTTTACGGGCCATTGATTTTAAAAAATCAACTGTACCTGAGGTTTTCATCAAAAGGGATGAGATTTTACCGGTAAAAGGAGAGGCGCTGGAGGGTTTAAGGATCTGTCTCCATTCTGCGTCCTGTTGTATACGCTCGGATATATCTTCAATTTGGACAAGTCCTGCTTCGTGGAGTGAACCCACTGCAGAATTAGCGTACTTGTCCAGGGTAATTATCCTGAGCTTTTTCATCCTTGCCGGCTTGAACATGGTTCTCACACTATAATATGCTTTTTACAATGACTTCAGCAGCCTCATCAACCATACCGGTAGCTTTATTTTTAGTTATTTCTACTTTTTCTTTGGTTTGATTGTTAATTTGATACGCTTCCTTTTGGGCATTGGATTCGGCTTCAAATGTGATCTTTTCAGCTTCACTATTGGCCTCTTCTTTCGCCTTTTTTATGGTTTCATCTGATTTAGATTTGGCTTCTTGAATCATTTCAGAATGTTTGGCTTTGGTGTCCTCTATTAGTTTATCGGCATCACTTTCAGCCTTTTTTATCGTTGTTATCGCTTCCGATATCGTTGTCATTTAAATCACCCTAATATGACCATGATAAACGGAAATCTATCAAGGGACATATATATCTTTTACTATTTAATTCTCAGAGAGAAAAAAGAATTCAAAATGGTTTTTTCATGATGTTAAGTTACTGTTCGTCAGAATCGATATTTTTGGAGTCTAAACCAGTGTAATGAATATCTTCAACTTCAGCAAACTTTCTAAAAGGAGTTTCAACAGATTTTTCTTCATATATGTGGGAAACAAGTGCGGGTACCCTTCCCATCATGAATATTCCTGTTCCGAATTTCCAGTCAAATCCAATGTCTGAAAGTATCCCGGCGTTAGCACCATCAATATTCATACGAATACCTTTCATCTCCAGTAGCAAATTCTCAATTTCAACGGCTAATTCGGTGTGAATTCCAAAACACCCATTTTTTTTTGCAGTTTTTATTAATTTAACTGGTCTGGGGTCTTTATCATGGAAACGATGCCCAAAACCAGGTATTTTTTCATCTTTTTCCAGGTACATTTCTGTTGCCCGGAGTGCCAGGTCTTTTAGATCATCACGCGAAGAAGGAGGGCCACTAGAATCAATCCCCTCTTCGATTAATTCCTGTAAAAGGTGCATTGAATCCTTTAAAGCTCCAGCATGATGTTTTCCAAATGATGAAAGTCCTCCAGAAACACAGGAGTTCATGGGGGCTCCGGTTGATGCCATAATTCTGGCTACCTGGGTGCTGGGAGGAGTCACACCATGATCACAGAAAGATACTAGGACTGCTTCTAACATTTTTGCCTGGTTTTCAGAGGGGAGTTCACCTTTCAATAATAAATAAACCATTTCAGGAAAGGAAATATTCCCAATCAAGTCTTCCTGAGGATATCCTCGGGTGATTATCCGGTTTGGTTCCACTTTGGTAATAGATGTCCTCCAACGAGGTTTGGTGAGTTTTAATAAGTTTTCAACAGTTTCTCTTCCAATTACCATTTCTCTTCACTCCAGTATTTTTGGTGATAAATAAATAGAGGATTTTCTTGGTTCAACACAGCAACATGGCCTCATGCAAACTATGCGCACCCCACTGGCCCTTTGAGGTCCCACTTTAACCATGGATCCTAAGGCGGTTACTGAACCTCCCAGACCAAGGGCACCTATATGGGTTTGATTCATCGAATCAGTTATCTTCTTTTCCATCCCAGATTGATGATTGAGATCTCCATATGCCATTGCTTTTAACATCAAGGTTGAGGCTTCAAAGTGGGTTCTACCGATCCCTATGGCTGGGATACATGGTGTGCATCCTAACTTAGGAATCTCTGATCTCATCCATGTTAATGCTTCCTTAAAAAGGTTTTCATGATCCCGCTTGTGAAAAACACGATATGTATGGCTCCTTATCTCTGGACCACCACCTAACATGAGTACATGGATTTTAATTCCTTCATCATCCATTTTATCAACCATGAACGAGGGAGGTGTTACTTTTCCGGGGTCATTGTCAAGTCCTTTACTCTGTTCTAGCCTTTCAGCATCGTTTCCTAAGACTGCCATAGGCCTTCCCGGAAGTTCTTTAAGTCCAATAGCCACTCCCTCTTCTATCTGTTTAAATATATTTGAGGGAAGCTGTGTATTGGGTCCTGATTCAATTAAAACATGGGGAATTCCAGTATCATCACAGAGTGGGACTTTCTTATTCATGGCTAGTTCTGCATTTTCCACAAGTAATTCCAAGACCCAGCGGGCATTATCCTCTTCTTCCCTCTGAACTGCTTGTTGGTAAGCATCAAATTGATCTTCTCTGAAGGTTGTACTGGCCTCTATAACTGCGTTTTTAACCAGTTCAACGATTTTTGTAGTCATGGAATTCTCCAAAGTTCATATAACGATATTTTTATGCATAATTCGTTTTTTATTCAATTTCATATTCAATTCATTTGGGTATGGCCAGGTCACTGGCTCCTTTTTTGGACATCACAGCTTCAGGATAGAAACGATTGATCATGCTTTGCACCAGTAAAACTTGTCTTGCCCTCTCTTTTGCCTCTTTTCTGGTGGTATCATAGCCATGATGAGCAGCCACTGCTCCCCCGGTTTTAAGATATACTGGACATGCTTTCCTGATAATTTCAGGGGCTTCGTAGTGTCGGATAAATCCACCGGAAGATTTAGGATTTTCCATATGAATATCCAGGGATATATCTATGGATTCTCTTATGGATGCAAGCATGGGAATTTGAAGATCTCTAACCGGGTTAAATGAATCTGCTCCAATCACCTCCATGAGACGTGCAGATGCAGGGTTTCCATGACCACAGTGTGCTGAAACTTTAAAATGAACATCATGGGGGATTTCTCCCTCTTCGCGCATTTTACCCAAAACCCATAAAAGTCCTTCATCGTAGACCACAATTCCCATGACACCGAGGTCCACTGCACGCCTGACATCTTCAATTGCATAATTAAGATTATCATAACCCCTTAAACGGTACCCTATCCTGGCGCCTTCCTTAGTTTTTGCTGATGCACTGGTGTCATAAGTAGCTCGAGGACCAACACTTAAAAAGAGCTCAACTTGAGCATCCTTGGCCATGCTGGCCATTTCCAAGATTTCAGGGTCTGTTAGAAGCATTATCCCCTTGGTCTGAGTTACCCTGTGCACTGAAAGTTCATATTCATCCAAGGCATCCAGAAGACCCTCCATAGCTCCGGGGTTCTGGATTCCCGGCACTTCAAAACGATACTGGCTGCCATCTGGAAACCTTTTCGCAGACTCCGAGAAATTTTCATGATGGTTTCTCATTCCAATTTTCTTTAAAAAGCCCTCAGTGTTCATAATCATCACTTTTTCATCTAAAATTACACAATTCCTTTTTTTAAGTTAATCCCTTTTTAAACTCATTATTAAGATTGTTCATCACATCATGTAAATTTTCATCTTCTAAATCATCTAGAATCTTTAAACATCCTACATTCACCTGGGGATTCATTTCGCTGAATTTAGTTAACAGTTCCTCTTTGCTGAAAGGGTTTTCAGGCTCTCCCCTTGCCAGATCAACTTCTTCTGTGTAAATTTTATCTTGAGTTTTTATGGTAACTTTAGATGGTCTTTTTTGAGGATAAAGATTGTTCAGATTATTATCTATTTTTATCTTAACTTTACCTGCAGTTTCAATTATTTCATGGTTCATGTAGCTCGTTGAACCATTTTTTAAAGTTAACATATCATCAGCAGTTAAATTTCCCTCTTTGATGACCATTGCAATACTAAAAGGAAGGCTCTGCCTTATTCCTTCCAGAGTTTCCGGATGATAATTATCATGAGAGGCAGCGATCTGGTAAGTTTCAATGATTATATCTTGGATATCAACGGGTTCAAAGTTGTTATTGTTAATAATATTGATGGTAGCATCTATTGAGGAATGCATGTGTCTGCAAACGGGATATTTTTTGAAATAAACCCCCATAATTTCATATTTATATGGGGTATGTTGCCAGTTTGCATTTTTTAAGGTTTCCATACTTCCCATAGCTTTCAAAAAACCTTCTTTTCCCTCAAGGATGGTGTGTGCCCCAGTGAAACCTTCACTAGCAATTAATGCGGATAAAACTCCAGATTGGGCGGCTTTTCCTGCATGTAAGTGTTTTCCCATGCTACCGGAATGATCAGATTCCAGGAGTCCGGCAGCCTGGGTTCCTGCCAGGCCAAGGGAGTTTAAAATTCCTTCCAAGTTTAAATTCATTATCTTGGCTGCGGCTGCTGCAGCACCTATAGTGCCACATGTTCCTGTGGTGTGAAAACCTTTATCACGGTGTTGAGGATTCAGTACCATTCCTAACTGAATTGTTACATGATATCCTACAACAATAGCAGTTAGGAAATCGTTTCCCGATTTTTCATAGGTTTCAGATAAAGCCAGTGCTGCGGGGATGATGCATGCACCAGGGTGTAATTGAGCTAGCCTGTGACCATCATCCAGATCCATACAGTGGGCAGAAACCCCATTTGCCAAAGATGCATCAAGGGGACTGGATTTATCCCCGCCAATAATGGTTGAATCACCATTTCCACCAGTAATATTCCTAATGATCTGTGCACTTTTAGTTGATGATCCTTTAAGTGTTACTGATAAAAAATCCAAAAAACAGAGTTTTGCTTGTCTGACCACTTCTTCAGGGAGGTTCTGGTATTTGGTGGATTTAACAAATTTCGCCAACTTTTTGGTGGTTTTTTGGTGGTTTTTGATGTTTTCTTCCAGATTATTGTTTATTTCACCAGGGTATTCACTAACCATTTTTTCAGAACCTACGTCCTTTTTATCAGTTTATAGAACTTAAATCCCTCTTATCAGCCTAGAACTTGAATTTTTCTTATCAATTTCTAAAACCTAAATTTTTCTATCATTTTCCAAGATTTTTCTATCAATTTCCAAGATCTATGTCCCCCTCACCAGAGGTTTACTCAGATGACGTCGAGCAGAAGGTGGAACTTCATAAAAACCTTTTTTAAGGGTTCTTTCAACTTTTACTTTTTCTTTTGCATCGTTGCGAATTTTATTCCCACATTGAGGGCACTTATAACCTTTACCTGTTCCTGCGGATTTCATACGTTTCCCACATTCACAGAGGGGATTGACGTATTTATATAGGGCTGCTAAATTAATGATCTGGATTTTTTCCACATTCAATGTTCCTTTTCGTCCGATTCCACCGTAAACTATCAGTTGGTCTCCAGGAAATAGTTGGCGTACCAGTTCTCGAAACTGTTTGGTAGGTTCATAAGCAGCACATTCTACTTCTCCAGATTCATCTATCAGGGTGAAAATTACATGTCCTCCTTCAATAACCACCGGAAGGTCCTTTACCTGGCCTTTGACAATGTAACACTGGAATTGTTCCATTTTTGCAATGTTTCCTGCAACTTGCAGATGCATGTCAGTGTGCTGGTTGGTTATAAACACCTTAAAACGTTCTATGGGTTCGGAAACATTCACCAGTTTATGAGCCTCTAACACAGCATCCTCAGTTTCACCCCTAATACCATAAAGCACTGGACATGGTGTGTGTGGAGTAATGGCCACATATCCTTCATCTAAATTATCAAAAGTATCTGGATATGTTTTCCTGTTCATTTCTCGGACAGATTCTGCATCCACCAATCTCTTTTTACCATAATTTGCCGGGTCACGGTAGGCTAGTAATTCATAGGTAACATCATCTAAGGGGCAACCAATGGCAGCCAGGGAGCCAATAATTCCCCTCCCTTTTTTAAACTTGAATAATTCTACACCCAATTTATCTGCTAACTTTTCAGCTTCAGCCTGTTTAACTATGGTTCTAATGGTTTTCAAGGCAAAACTTTGAAGTTCGGGAGTTACCTCTCCCTCATAAAATACCAGACCAGGATTGGTTTTAGGATCTTCCATAACAGATAGTTCGTTTACCAGGTCAAAGATAAGTTTTTTAGCATTGATAATTTCTTTTTCTGACTTTAAAACCATTTTAAATGATACTGCCCCATTTCCCCTGGTTTTATAGGGTGCAAATGGGTTCAGGCGTATTAAGCGTGGTGGACCATCCACCCTGAAACCACAAGCTTTAAGTCGGTCCATAATCACACAACATATATATGTGGTGCACATTCCACTGGCAGAATCTGTGTCATCCATACCAACGTAAACTTTAAACGAATCTGAATTAACTGAGTTAAAATCTGAATTAGCTGTATCAATATTATTCATATCAAAAATCACCGGGTGTTTTTTAATGTCATCCACCATGCCATCCCATAGAGATCATGTCATAAATGAGATCAATGAGTTACTCTTCAAACATGGTTTTGAAACTTCTAATATATATGATAGAAGTTGTTTTGATCTGGTGGCCCGTAGAGAATTACTACTACTTTTAATGAAGGTACTCATTAATGTGGATGGTTTCAGCGCTGCCCATGCGCAGGAAATAAAGAGAGTAGCCCGCACTTTTCTTGCTTCCCCTCTCTTAGTTGGCATCAAATCTAAAAATGAGGTCCTGGAAGAAGATGTGGTATATGAACGCCATGGAATTCCTGTAATAGCACCTACAACCCTCCGTAATATTGTGGTGGAAGAAATTTATCCCGAAATATTTGCAGATAGAGGCGGCTACTATGTGGAGATCGATGGTCAAATAGTTAAGGATGTGCGAGAATCACAGGATCTTTCATTGAAAGACCTGGCTGACCTGGCCCACGTGTCCAGGGAGACCATATACAAATACGAAACCGGCAGAGTTCGGGCACAACCAGAAACAGCATTTTTACTGGAAAGCATCTTGAATATGAGGATAACTCTATCTGTTGACTTATTCCAGGTTCCCCAGCAAAAAAACATGGATAAAAAGGATGAAGGCGAACCAAGAGAACTGGTAGATCTTGGTTTTGGGGTTATAAACACTAACCGCACCCCATTTGATGCTCTTGCCAAAGCTGAAACCCAAAATGTTGATGTTAATAAAAAAACCGAGCCATTAATCACGGACCTTGAGAAGAATCGAAACCAAAAGGTCCTCAAGAGAATGGCAACTAATTTAAAAGATCTTTCTGATGTTATCGGTACAGATGCAGTTTTTATACTGGAAAAAAAGAAAAAATTAGATAGTATTGATGGTGTCCCAGTGGTTCACAGCTGGGAAATTGGTGAAATGAAAGATCCAGCTGAGTTTCTTAAGATGCTGGCTGAAAGAAGGGAATGCAATTAATCCAATCAAATTTTTATATCATTCCTCTTACTTTTTTTATAAATAAAAGATGAATTTTTTTATATTTTTTAATAAAGGAAGAATTAACCAAATATTTAATGGAAAATATTTTTATGAACGGTTTGTCATCGACTGGCTAGTTTAAGAAAGGTTTCTTCAGCTTCAGCCTCAGAAGCTATGCCCACGGCCACCATATCTATAAAATCTAGGGTTTTAAGGTAATCAAATGCATCATCTGGTGTCATTATTCCTGCAGCTAGTACTTTCTTGGCCATCACTGTTTTATCAAGATTCGTGATTAATTCTCTGAACTTAGCCCTATCTTCTGGTCCATGAGTATCACAATCCATCAAATATCCAAGACGATTAACTGGAACACCGTAAATCTGGAAATCATCCAAAACCGGTGAATTTAAGAGTTTACTGGTTGTCTTAAATGGTGTATGGGTCACCAAGCCTGGAATAGCCCCAGTATCATTTATCACATCCAGTTTTTCACCTAACAAATCCCAGTTGCACTGGTCAGTGACCGATGCATGTAATAATATGGCCTTGGCTTCTAATCGTGTGAGAAGTTCTACATCATCAACCCCTTTTTCGGGGTCCGGGCGGGTTGTGGCCACAATATCCATGGGAAACCCTTCATCACGTGCCATTTGAAGGGCTTCAACCACTGGGGGGTAGGGTAAAAGTTGTATTCCCCTCACTCCCAACTGGTAAGATTTGGCTATGATACTGGCCATGGCTTCTGGCTTTCGGTAGAGATCTAGAATATAAAGTCGGGCGCGATGTCCAAACTGTGGTGCTCCAATAAATGGAGAAGTTCCCAGCAAAGTTCTGGGCAGTTTTTGGCCATTTATTTCAATAAAACCTTCTAACATTGCAATCTTTACCTTTATTCAACTTTTTGAGCCACTACAGCAGTTCCATAAACCAGGATCTCTTGCATGATGTCAGAAATATCGTTGGAATCATAGCGGGCACTGATTATGGCATTGGCTCCCATGGCCCGGGCATGATCCATGGCCCTGTGAAGGGCTTCTTCTCGGGTTTCTTCCATCATACTAACATATTCCTTGATCTCCCCACCAAACATGGAACGTATCCCTGCACCTATCTGTCCACCAACACCTCTACTGCGCACAGTGAGACCATATACAAAGCCTTTAGTTTCGGTAATCTCATATCCAGGTATGTAATTAGAGCTCACAATTATATATTCATCCACTGAAACCATGATCAAACCTCCAAATGTTAATCTTATGTTTTCCCTTTATTTCCTTACATATATTACCTTTTTTGAAAGGTATTTAAAAGTTCACTGATAACTCTCAATAATCATTAAATATAAAACTCATGCTTTTTTTAGGTTTTAAATCTTTAATATTGATTTTAAATTTCAATTGATTTATATCCAACAAAAAATAATAAAAAAATCACTTTAACTTCCTTATTTAAATTAGATAATTTTTTTTTATCTAAGTTCTTGACGATTCAACAAATTTAAATCTCTATCATTTCAATTAAATTATATCACTTCAAAAAAATAATTTAACCATAGTAGAACTGGACCTTAAGGCTGGTAAAAAAATGGATAATGTGGATAATATGAAGGTACTTATTGCTGATCAAATAAACCAGAAAGGAATTGAAGAATTGGAAGAGGTCGCCGAAGTTGTTGCGCGAACCGACATCACTCCTGAAGAACTAGTTAAAGATATTGGAGATTTTGACGCCATCATAGTGCGAAGCAGGACTAAGGTGACCAGAGAAGTTATTGAAGCTGCAACTAACCTTAAAATCATTGCCAGGGCAGGAGTGGGAGTGGATAATGTAGATGTGGAAGCTGCCACTGAACGAGGAATAATGGTGGTCAACGCACCCGAATCAACTTCAATCACCGTGGCAGAACATACACTGGGACTAATACTATCTCTGTCCAGGAAAATATCCATAGCTGATAAATCAGTTAAAGAGGATAAATGGGAAAAAAGCAGATTCATGGGAATGGAACTCAATGGCAAAACCATGGGTATTGTGGGTATGGGTCGCATAGGCAGCCAGGTGGTAATCAGGGCCAAAGCATTTGGAATGGATATTATTGTCTACGATCCTTACATCACCTCTGAAGCAGCATCAGAACTGGGAGTGGAAATAGTAAACCTGGAAACACTCCTTGAAAATGCAGATGTCATCACCATCCACGTTCCCCTGACACCGGAAACCAAACACCTCATATCCAAGCCACAATTGGAGATGATGAAAGAAAACACTCTAATTGTTAACTGTGCCAGAGGAGGAATAATAAACGAGGATGATTTATACGAAGCACTCTCTGAAGGCATAATAGGTGGTGCTGCATTGGATGTGTTTGAAACTGAACCTCCCAAGGGAAGTTCACTCACTGAACTTGATAATGTAGTCCTAACTCCTCACATTGCTGCATCAACTTCTGAGGCTCAACGTGACGCTGCCATCATAGTAGCTAAAGAAATAAAAAAGGTTTTTAATGGAGAATCTCCACGAAACGTTATTAACATGCCAGTTATGGATCCTGAAACATTCCAACTCATCAAACCTTACTTCCGACTGGCTGAAAAACTGGGTAAATTCCTTATACAAACGTCTAAGGGTAACATAAATGAATTAGAAGTCACTTATTGTGGGGAGCTGGCTGAAATCCAGAAACATGATATAATCACCCGCATACTTCTCCAGGAAATACTCAATCCCATACTCACCGAGCCAGTTAACCTGGTCAACGCCGCTGCCGTCGCAGAAAACAGGGGCGTGATTATAACAGAAGGTAAAAGGACCGATGCTAAGGGTTATAAGAACCTTATCAGTATTGAAATGAAATCAGAAGATAACCAGGTCAGTGTGGAAGGATTCTTAGGAAAGGAACCTAGAATTGTCATGATCAACGGTTACCAGGTAAACGTGAAAACTGAGGGGACCATGGTCATAGCCAGTTACAAGGACATTCCGGGCATTATTGGATCTATAGGTGTCAAATTAGGTGAATATGGTATAAACATAGCCAAAATGCAGGTTGGAAGACAACAACCTGGTGGGGAAGCAGTAATGGTGCTGAAGGTTGATCAGAAAGTGTCAGAAGAAGTTGAAGATGCTATTAAGGCACTGCCAGATGTATACGATGCAGTGGCAGTTGAACTTTAATTGTCATCTTTAAAATTGTGTTTTAAACCATTTTTATCTATTTTTTTTATTTTTTTATATGCTTCTGCTTTTTTATTTAAATTTTTTGTCTAATTTTTGAGTTTAAATTATTATGCGCAGTTAGATCGTTGTCTGGTAATTAGGTTATTCAGTAATTAGATTGTAGTTTATTCAGTAATTAGATTATTCGATAATTGATCATTTCACCAAAAGTATCATAGCCTATCATACTTTCTTCGGTGTAAGGTTGGGCAATTATCAAATGAAACAATCCATTCTTGGCAAAAAAGTGCAAATCTGCAGTAGAGGGAGTAGCATTTGGAATAGGATGACTGTGAACCGATCCCACTGTTTCAGTGGTCATGGGCATCATGAATGTTTTCATAACCGCACTCTGATTTGAGGTTTCACCAGGTAAAAAAACAAGACCCTCTACCTTTAAAACTCCTTCATGGATTTTTCCTTCCAGCAGGGCCATGAATTCCAGAGGATGGGATTGTCTGGCTATCTGGATTATTTCGTCCACAACTTCCCGGTCTATGAGAATTTCCTGGAAATCTTTACCCTGGTTTCCCAGGAGGATCTCAATAACTCTGTCAACCCAACCTTTTTTTTCATACATAGGATCAGTTTGTGATAATGGTATTATAATATATAATATCAACTAGTTCTTCATTAAATGATCAATCAAATTATGGATTTTTCATTGAAAAATTTCTCATCAAACATGGGCAAATTCCAGTCAATGATAATTTTATTCCGTTGAGATGTAACTGTTTCCTGGGTTAAAGGATTTAAACCTTCAACTTCAACTTTTTTCTTGTATAACCCAATCCCCCTCCTCTGCCAGGCAGGCATCTGGGCCAGGTTAATGCCATGCTGAAAGAGAATTTCATGCAATTGACTGCTTTTCTTTTTATGAAGGAGTGTCATGGTTTCCTCTTTAGAATACTCTTTTCGCAGTGTCCAGTATGAATATCCATTCAAACAGTTCCTCCATGCTTCCATCTGTCTTTCTTTAAAATATTCAATAACTCCCTTCCTGGAAAGGGGTATAACTCTTGAATCAAACGAAATAGAATTGATTTCACCAGAAAGTCCAGAAAAACGTTCTCTTCCCATAATTTCACAGGTGAACGCCCCACTCATGAAACTAGCCATAACCGAATCAATTTTCTCCACCCTTCCTGCAAAAGGAACCTCTCCCAGAAGTAAACTGATTTCATCGGAGAAAAGGTATATAAATCTGGGATTGAACTCCTTGAAAAGATAATGGGATGCTTCTGAAAGGATTTCAGCAAATTCCAGGTCATAAGGCTTTTCAAACTCCAATGTACGCGATAATTGTGAGAAATTCCTGCCATCAAGCCTTACCACAATATTGGAAGTGCAGGGAACCTTTAAACTGGAAAATATTTCACACTCTTTCATGTAATCAACAAAGATTTCTTTTTTAGATTTTTTTTAAATTAAATGTTAATCAATGTTCCAACTTTAATATTTCTTTCAATTTTAATATTTTTTTACAACAGTTTTATAATTGATTTGGTTATTGGAAGATGTTTATCTAATTAATATATGGATTTAAACAAATATGCAATTATGAAAATTTTTTGAAATAATTGGCTAGGATAAAATTTAATCAAGATTATATGGACTGAAACGGAGTTCACTAACTGAAGTGAAGTTCAATAGAAAAGTTCAACAAAATAGAGGATTATTTATTGTAAAAAAGATTTTTGGCTGATTTGATTCAGGTTCCTATCAATAAATTCTCGTTAAGACTGTTTAACAGTTTAATGGCAGAATAAGCAGCCATAACACTTGTTTTAGGATTCATGGAACATCGGAGGTTGCTGGTCATGGTGTGGAATTCTCCGAAATCTCCCACCACTTCTAATTCATGCATGTTGCGATCCACCTGGGGATCTGCAATTATTTTAACTTCAATTTCTTGACCGGCAGCCATACTAACTGTAGCGGCTACATTGATGTTTAGAGGGAATTTTTTCACAGCTTCGGTGGCTTTTCCCTGGTAGAGGATGGTCTCTTTTTCAGTGGTGATCCCAAGTGAACGGGGTGGTTTCCTAGTTACCAAAGTAACTCGCTGTATTTTGCCCAAAGACGCGGCTTTGATTCCGTCAAGACCTACTATGGCGCCTGAAGGAGCATATATCTTGCAGTTATTTTTTTTAGCCAGTTTTTCCAGGTTTAATCTGATTTTTGGATTTAACAGGCCCCCAACACTCATAACAATAACATCTTTACCTTCTTTAAGGATAATGGGAACCATTTCCTCCACAGCTTTAGGTGACGCAGCTTCAATCACCAGGTCGACATGGCTTAACATGTCTTTCAGGTCTAGAACCACTCTTCCATCAACTTGTGATGCTAAATTTTCGGCTCTTTCCATGTCCCGGTCGTAAAAATATTTTATTTCAACACCCAGTTTTCCTTCACTGGCGAAATTTGTTATAATGTTAGCTATGGCACCGCATCCCAGGATACCAACTATCATTTATTTATATCTCCGCACTGGCAGGTTTGCTGGGTTCTTTTATTTCTGGACTTATAAGTAAAATATCTCCAACTGCCTGAACTCTATCGTAAGGTATTTCTACAGTCCCTTCCTCTTTTAAAGGTCTGATTTCATCTCCTTCAGGAACTATTCTTATGCTTTTTGTTATAACATCTTTAATGCCAACACTTTTCTTATCAGGGTTCATGGCAACAGCTTTTAGGGTTGAAACCCTACCTTTTTTAATGTTTAAGATCACGTCCTGAATGCGTCCCACGTACTTTCCGCGGGTGGTGTATACATCTAAGTTATATAGGTTAGTCAATTCCACCATCTTTCCACCTCTCATTTTTTGGCACATGCCCCGGTCTTTTGAAAACCCATCTACATGCATCTCAGGGTGCACCGTTAACTAAATTAAATTAAAATCTTCCCTGTACTTAAATATTTCGAAAGAAGAGGTTATTTTCATCAAATTATTAATCAATATTAAGAGTAGTACCGTTAAATCAAGTAAGTCTTTCAATAATTATAATAACATCCACAGATAAAACATGTAGCCCTAAAGAAGTATTAAAGCATAAAAGATAATGTAACTATGATGTGATTCTAATACTGAAGTTAATTTAAAATGATTTGAACAATCTATGGTTAGGTGCTCTAATGTGGGATACCAGTGAAGATTACAGGCTCTTGGTGGTGGAAAAATCCATTGAACTTTTCCTGAAGACCGTTGAGGGTGCTAATTTAAAAGGTAAATGGAATAAAAAACAGGTCTTGCAGGCTGCCAGAAAAATGACATCTGAAATTCAAACCCTTTACTATTCATACTTATCACCAGTTGAGATAGCAGAAACTCCTCAAATGGGTTTACTGGAAAAACAGGCAGACGAAATAAAAGAAGCTCTGGGAGGAGATCTATGGCACAAACAATTTTTAGAACTTGCCAGTCGTGATGAGAAAGAAA
Organism: Methanobacterium petrolearium; assembly: GCF_017873625.1. Classification (NCBI taxonomy): domain Archaea; kingdom Methanobacteriati; phylum Methanobacteriota; class Methanobacteria; order Methanobacteriales; family Methanobacteriaceae; genus Methanobacterium; species Methanobacterium petrolearium. The sequence goes on from NZ_JAGGKL010000005.1 coordinate 163,835, forward strand.
AGCTGGAAGAAGCAATAGCCAAGATAAAATTCTTCTTTGAAACAATTTATGGGTTAAAACAACGTTTAAGTTTGGGTGAGATTAAAGATCCAGTGATGGGTGTGGATATTAAAAAAGGAGAAATTTTAAGTGTTTCCAAGCACCCTCAGGCTGATCAACTCCTGGTATGTAATGTCAACCTACATGAACGGGCCATAACTGTTGTAACCAACGATCTTGAAGTGAAGGAGAAAAATCAGGTGGCGGTGGCCCTGCTACCTCCTGAAGTATTCATGGGGATAACCAGTGAAGGAATGTTTTTAGGTGCAGGTGCAGGTGTTCTTAAGGATGTAAAAGGTGATTTAGGGAAACTCCCTCATGGAATTCCTCTAGATGCGTTGAATGAAGCTAGAAATCTTGTAGAAACATTTTTGGGCAACTGAAATCGTTTTATATTCATTATAATTTTTCATATCTTTTTATTATTTTTATAATTCTGGTTATGGGAACTGTTATTAAATTATAATCTGGATTATGTGTGGGCAGTGTTTTTAAGGATTGAATTCAGCCGATGATTACCATTTTGCTGCGGGTCATATCTTCCACAGCATATTTAACTCCTTCTTTACCCATCCCACTCATTTTAAACCCTCCGAAGAGCATGTTATCCGTACGGAATGTGGGTTGTTTATTGATTAGTACAGAACCTGCCTCTATTTGGTTTACGGCTATTTTCGCATTTTCTATACTCTGGGTGAAAACACCTGCTTGCAATCCATACTGGGTATTGTTAGCCACCCGAATGGCTTCATTTAGGTTTTTAACCCGGATTATTGGGGATAATGGGCCAAAAGTCTCTTTTTTAACCAGTTCCATTTCCTCATGAACATTATCAAGTACTGTGGCTTCATAAAAAGCTCCTTTTCGCCTACCTCCACAGAGTAATTGAGCTCCATTTCCAACAGCATCATCAACAACTCTTTCCACATGGATAGCAGCTTCTTCATCAATTAACGGACCAATATCTGTGTCTGGATCCATTGGATCTCCCATCTTTAGTTTTCTGGTGGAGGATACAAACTGGTCTGTGAATTGGTCAGCTATTTTTTCATGGAGAATAATCCTTTTTACTCCCATACAGACCTGCCCTGCATTAAGGTATGCTCCACTTACCGCTGCTGTGACGGCAACATCAATGTTTGCATCATCCATAACTATCATGGGATCATTTCCTCCCAGTTCCATTGTTAATTTTTTCATTCCTGCTTTTTGGGCTATGGAAACTCCGGTGGGTATGCTTCCAGTGAAGGAGATTTTATTCACCAATGGACTGGTTACCATTGCATCCCCTAAAATTTCACCACCACCAGTTACACTGTTAACTGCTCCATCAGGCAGATGTTTTGCCAAGATCTCTGCCATCTTAAGGCTGGCTAGAGGTGCTTTACTGGATGGTTTTAAAACCACGGTGTTTTTGGCAGCCAGAGCCGGGGCTAACTTATGCATAGCCAGGTTCACAGGATAGTTGAAAGGGGTGATTGCGGCAACCACTCCCAGAGGGATCTTCATTGTAAATCCAAAAACGTTTTTACCAGCAATGGCAGCATCCATAGGAACAGTTTCTCCATAGATCCTTTTTGCTTCCTCTGCAGCCATAAGTAATGTTTGTAGGGATCTGTCCATCTCTATTTTAGAGTCCCTTATTGGTTTCCCGGTTTCAAGACAGATGAGTTTAGATATTTCCTTAGATTTTTCTTTTAATTCCTGGTGGATATCGTAGAGTATCCTGGATACTTTACGGGAAGACATAGCCTGCATGGATTTTTTAGCCTTATTAGCGGCATTGATAGCATTTTTCACATCTTCTCTGTTCCCTTGAGGCACATGATCCACAATTTCATTGTTGAAAGGATTTAGAACAGCGATTTTTTCGTCTTTATCAATCAATTTCCCGTTTATTAACATCTTCATAAATATCGCCCAGTTAACTGGAATTAACAAGTTAAAAAAAGGTTTATTATCCAGTTTTTTTTTTATTTGAATTACTCTATAAAAACGATTTTAGAAAAAATTAAAGGTAGGATCCAATTTTTAGATCACAGTTGAATTATTTGGGTTTAGTTAAAGCTTTCATTAATTTCCTGAAGGCTTTTGTCAATGTCCTGAACTTCACTACCATTGGTCAGTTCATCGCCCATATCATGCACATAATTTCGGTAGACGATCATTGCTATCAGAACTATGACAATGATACCTCCGAATAGTAATACAAATTCAGCAGAAGTCTGGGCTGCTTCATCTTCTATAATTCCCATCTCTATCACTTCCATGTATAATACCCAATTAATTATATACCAAGTATCATTGGCGCGACAATTCCCATGACATAAAAGATGGCATAAGCCGCTGGAACCAGTAATAATGCGTATTTAACTCCTTTTCGTGGACTTCCATACATAACTATTCCCATTAATAAGCCTGCAATTACTGAGTGGATGATGATGTATCCGGCGGCACTGGTTTGAGCAGCACCTGCCAGGGGGTTGACTTTACCAGCCGATGCAATGAAACTGGAATAGGTCATTATCATACCCAATGCAAATGGAGCAGCAATAACAGCGGATATTAACAGGAACATCACCGACATCATGACATTGGCTCTTCTCTCCCTTTGCAAAGCCAGAACCGCCCTTAAATCTTCTGCAACTGTTTCAATAACATCTGCAAGGCTACCTCCCACTTTCCTGCCCTCTATTATCATCCTAAATGTTCTGTCTAATGTTTTAGATTTTAGACGTTCACCCATACCTAGAAGTGCATCTTCAAAGGTGCTTCCAATTTTAATTTCAATTACTGCCCTTTTCAGTTCATCTGTTAATGGGCCTTCTCCGTGTTTGGAGATGTCTTCCATGGCAGTTTCAACACCTACTCCTGAACGTAAAAGTGATGAGATCTGCCTTAAAAAATCAGGAGTACCCTGTTCAATGGCATCAATCCTGCGTTCCATCATGAAGAATATCCAAACAAGCATAATAATAGTAGGGGCGATTAAACCAAGAATGAAACCAATTAAAGGGTTCATACCTAAAACTAAAAATGGTATCAGCAGTATAATGCCCAGAATCAGTCCCGAACCTATAATCAGGGTTAAAAGATCAGACGCCTTAACATACATTCCAGAACGAATCAGGGTTTCCTGTAAACGAACCATCCATCTGTCTGGAAAAATGCCATCAATGGTGTTGGATACTGGTGATAATGCGGAAGGTATGAGGGCCATTTTTTCACCTTTGTATAAAATATGATATATAATATTAAGTTATTACTATAACTGTCTTTATATTATTATGCAAGAAGTATATATTATTTGCCTAATTCTATTCTGTGCTGGTACAATATTGTTATCGGTATAATATTATGTTGTTATGGAAAGTAGTTGAACATATTTAATCTTTTAGGGAGTTTTAGATAAAATTTTTCTAGGTAATTTAGTTAAAATTTTAGTTCGGTTTTTTATTAGAACCATGTCTTCAACTCTGAGACCAAATTTCCCTTCCAAATATATTCCAGGTTCAACAGTAACCACCATCCCTTTTTCCAACTTTTCATCACTTTTTGAGGATAATGATGGTTTTTCATGAACTTCTAGTCCCACTCCATGTCCAGTGGAATGAATGAAATATTTCCCATATCCATACTCCCGGATAACACTTCTTGCCACTTTATCAACATGGGATGCTTCTATTCCGGGTGTTATAGATTTAATAGCTTCTTTTTGAGCATCTAAAAGTATGGAAAGTATTTCTTCCTCTTTCGGAGTTTGAACTATGCTGCGGGTGATATCAGATGCATAGTTACGATAAAAAGCACCCCAATCAATCATCACAGGACGTTCCAGTTTTGAAGAAGTTGATGAGGCATGGGGGTTACTTGATCTTGGTCCTGAGGCCACTATTGTTTCGAAGGATGGTCGTAGGGAACCTGCTTTTCTCATGTTATACTCCAGCTTAGCTGCCAGTTCATCTTCACTTCCAGAAAATTTAGAAAAATCAATATCTTCAAAGGAATCTTCAGCAATTCTGATGGCTCCCTCAATTTTCTTAATCTCACTTTTTGATTTAAACACTCTAAAACTTTCAATAATATCATTAGGAACTGTTTCAAAGTCTTGACATATTTTTTTATACGTCCCAACACTCATGGAATTTTCTATACCTATCTTTCCCTTCAAAGTTTCCTTAAGTGATTTTTTAAGTTCATCGAGAGATTTAAATTCTTTTACAGGTACACAAGATTGGGATTGGGCTAATTCTATATCTAACTTTGTGGAGAAAAGTACTGGTTCTTCTTTAATGATTAAAACAGATGCACTTGAAGGCTTAAAACCAGTTACATATGCTATATTTTCTGGTTTAAGAATAAATAACGATTCCAATTTTTCTTGGTTCATCCTATCTGTTATTTCTTGGATTTTCATAGTAAACCGTACCAAATTTATATAAAATATTGAGGGAAATTATTTATAAATGAGTAGGAGTTCTTTAGTATATTATGGTAAACTTTACATCCCGTGAGATCAGGGACATAACGATCTCCATGCTGGTTATTGCAGGCGTTTTTGCATACGTATTCAGCAATGATACTCAGAGTAACTTTATATCCCTCATCCCAGTTACATTGATTGCTGTGGGATTCGGATTCGTGTTCCATGAGTTAGCCCACAAATTCGTAGCCATAAAATATGGTTTTTATGCAGAATATAGGCTTTGGGTGCAAGGATTAGTGTTAGCAATAATATCCGCTGCGGTTGGATTTGTATTCGCTGCTCCAGGAGCTGTGTATATTTATGGCCAGGATATATCTCGTGAAGAAAATGGAAAAATATCCATAGCTGGACCATTAACCAACATGGCCATGGCAATAATATTTTTCATTCTCCTACAATTCCTGTCATTTTCTCCCATAATATCATTAATATGTGGCCTTGGGTTCACCATTAACAGTTTCCTGGCTTTTTTCAACTTACTCCCCATATTTATATTGGATGGGGCAAAGGTTCTAAAATGGAATCCTGTGGTATGGGTTATTACAACAGGGATGGCTTTCATAATGGTTGCTTATCCATATATCCTATCTTATATGAGACTAACACTATAGCCACAATTTAAAATTAACAATTTAACCACTAATTTACTTTCTTAAAGGATTAAAAATGTTTAAAGAAATTCCAGTCAGATACAGGGGAGGCACCCATCGTTGCCGTGACCCTCAAAAGACCATAGAGAAGGTTGAGGGAAAACTTAGAGCTGCAGGAGTTACCAGAATAGCCGAAATCACTCATCTGGATCGCATTGGGATACCAGTCTACTCTGCAATCCGACCCGGGGCAGCGGAAGGTGCGGTAAGTATTTATGCTGGGAAAGGAGCCACCAAACCACAGGCCAAGGCTTCGGCAATGATGGAAGCCTTTGAAAGATATTCTGCTGAGCAACAGAAAACTGATGAAGAAAAAAATGTGGTTGGTTCTTTTTTTAAAATGGAGGGATGCATAGATCCTAAATCTTTAATATTACCTTCAAATATTTCTGGTGCTGATGAAAACGACATCAGCTGGGTTACAGCCATTGATGCTGCGGATGATAGTGAGTGTCTGGTACCTGCTAATGCTGTTTACCATCCTTACATTCCAGAAAATGGTGTTTCTCTTTTCAAATCCAATACCAATGGATTGGCATCAGGAAATGTAATTGAGGAGGCAGTTTTTCATGGTATAACTGAGGTGGTGGAACGGGATGCATGGAGTATTTTTGAAGCCCTACGCCAGCCAAAGATGGAAGTTAACTGTGAAGGCACCGAAAATCAGTTTATAAAGGACATAATATCTAAATTTCACAAAGCAGGGGTCGAAATTAAACTGGTTGATCTTACGGCTGATGTGAAAATACCAACCATGGCTGCTGTATCTGATGATAGGGTTTTAAAAGATCCAGCTCTTTTAACCCTGGGAGTGGGAACTCATCTAGACCCAGAAGTAGCTGCCATCCGGGCCTTAACTGAGGTGGCTCAAAGCAGAGCAACCCAGATCCACGGAACACGTGAAGACACCACCCGGGCTGTTTTCATGCGCAAAGCAGGATATCAGCGTATGAAAAGGATAAACAAGCACTGGTTTGGGGAATCTCAGGGCACAATAGAACTTTCTGACATTGAAAACCAGGCCAAAAAGTCATTTAGAGAAGATATAGAAACTTCATTAAATCTTCTTTCTGAATGTGATTTTGATCAGGTTTTATACACGGATCTCACCCGGCCAGAAATTGATATTCCAGTGGTAAGAGTTGTTATTCCAGGAATGGAAGTTTATTCCGTTGATGTGGAAAGGGTTGGTAAAAGGCTTAAAAGATAAACATATAAAAAAGTGTAAGATTTTTATAAAAAACATAAACTAGGTTCAATATACAGTGTTATATTAAATTTTAAATCCTAATAATAATATCCTAATAAAATAATTTAACTGAAAATAAGATCATGTACTAATTTAGAGGATTCAAATTCAATTCATCTGATTTAAAGATTTAAATTTAAGAATCAGGCCTCTTTTTTTGGTGGAAAAATGAAACAAGTTATTGTTATGCGAGCAGATCTGGGAATGAGTAAGGGTAAATTGGCAGCCCAAGCATGCCATGCGAGTATAGGGGCTTATAAAAAGGCTGATGAAAGGATTATAAGAGACTGGGAGTTAGAAGGCGGTAAAAAGGTGGTTGTTCAGGTTAAAAGTCAGCAGGAACTTTTTGAAATATATGAATTGGTTAAAGCCGCTGAAATTCCCAGTTACCTGGTAACAGATGCCGGTCACACTGAATTACCTCCCTCTACTGTAACTTGCCTGGGAATAGGGCCTGAAAAGGAAGAAAAGATAGACAAAATAACTCAAGATCTTAAACTACTTAAATAAGTCTTATCTTGGACCAAAAGACACTATTAGGGGGTTAGATTTAGAGGGTTAGATTTAGAGGGTTAGATTTAGAGGGTTAGATTTAGAGGGTTAGATTTAGAGAGTTAGATTTATAAACATACCAATTATCATTTAGGAGAATGTTGTTATGGAATGGGTGGTGAAAATAGGTGGAAGTCTTTTCCCAGAATATTCCATAAATTTGGCCCGAAAATTGGTGGGTAAAGATGTTATGGTGGTGTGTGGTGGTGGTGATCTTGCCAACCAGATCAGAGAATATCATGAAAAAATAGATTTATCCCCCTCTGCAGGACACTGGACTGCAATTCTATGTATGGACATATTGGGCATGCTTCTGGCAGACAAATTCAATGATTTAGTGGCTGTTAAATCTTCAGAAGATGCAGAAAAAGTATTAAAAAGTGCTAAATTACCTGTACTTTTACCTTCACGGATGATGGAAGAATTAGACCCACTGGAGCACTCTTGGAGGGTGACTTCTGATTCCATCTCATTATATATATCACACCTGGTGAAGGCGAAACTATTAATAGCCACTGATGTAGATGGTATATACACACATAGCCCATCGGAAGATGGCGCCCAATTCATCAAGGAAATTAGTGCAAAAAAACTTCTAACTTTTGGTGAAACATCACTAGATGAGAGCTTTGCGGAGCTTTTACTTGAATATAAAACCAGCTCCTATGTTGTTAATGGTAAACACCCTGAAAGGGCCCTATCAATATTAGATGGTCAAAGCTCTATAAGCACGTTTATTGGAGGAGATTAAATGGAAAAAATACAATGTACCTCATGTAAACAGGAAATATCACCTGTAGAAACCTATGTAAAATTTGAATGTCCTGAATGCGAAGAAATACTGTACAGATGCCAGAAATGCCGAACTTTCGGCCACATTTACCAATGCAAATGTGGATTTAAAGGACCATAAGAGCCTTTAAAGTCCATAACATTCCTTAAAACTCTAATTTTCTGATTTATCAAGATTCAAGAGATCAAGAACATGGTCATATTTTTTTAATAATTTGGTTAGTCAATAGAATTAATATAAATTCTATAAAATAATGGATCTCAGATTACTATTGGATCTCAGGTTATCAGCTTTTCAGATGGTTTATTTAATAATGAACAAATTTCATGAATAAATCAATAAAAAATAGGATTAATGGAGGAATATAGTATGGGAGAAGTAGTAGCAACCATAAAATTAATGCCAGAAAGCCCTGATGTTGATCTGGCTCAGATTAAAGAAAATGTAGAAAAATCAATACCAGAAGGAACTGAACTTCACAAAATCGATGAAGAACCAATTGCTTTTGGTCTGGTAGCCCTCAATGTTATGGTAATAGTTGATGATGCCGAGGGTGGAACTGAAAAAGCAGAGGAGATATTCTCCCAGCTCGACGATGTTGCCAGTATAGAAGTGGTTGACGTACGCAGGTTAATGTAAGTAGGATATTCCCTACTTTATTTTCTCACAAAACTTGTTTTACTATAAAAATCTTTAAACTGATCTTTCAATTTATTTTTAGTTTTTTTTCATTTGTTATTAGTTTTTTAAATTATTTTCAGCCAATAAATTCTATTTTTACCTAATAATCTCATTTTCATCTTTTACACAAAATATATTAATACTATTTTAAATATTATTAATACAATACTTGTGCTCAACTATGGTGGTGATTATAATATGTTTGATCTTATCTTTGCCTGTATAATGGGAGTGCTGTGTGGTGTGGTAACTGGTTTGATTCCAGGGATCCATGTAAACACAGTAGGGGCATTCGTTTTCTCAGCATCACCATTTCTTTTATACTCTTATTCTCCTGAAGTCCTGGCAGTTTTCCTGCTTTCAATGTCAATTTCACATGCATTACTTGAATTCATCCCATCTATGTTTTTAGGGGTTCCTGATGAAGGAACAGTTCTTTCAGTAATGCCTGGTCATTATTTACTTCTCCAGGGACGTGGAAAGGAAGCCATTAGACTGGTTTCTTTAGGTGGGTTTGGGGCAATGATCGTTACCATCCTTCTTTTACCATTATTTATGGTTGTTCTACCACCCTTATATGGTATCTTAAAACCTTACATTTGGATTATTTTATCGGTGACAGTTGTATACATGATTCATCGTCTCAGTCGGGACTTAAAATCTTTAATCTGGTCATCCATCCTGTTTATTTTTTCTGGTATAATGGGCTGGATAGCACTGAATTCACCACTTTCCTCAAGTGTTTCCCTTTTATGTATTTTTTCAGGCCTTTTTGGTGTTAGCACCCTGTTATACAGTCTTTCTGAAAAATCAGTGATGCCAGAACAGGATGATCACTACCATCTGGAAATTGATAGAGATGTCCTTAAGGGCATATTTGCAGGTGGGATTGCTGGCAGTATCTTGGGGTTTCTTCCCGGGATGGGACCAGCCCAGGGGAGTCTTCTAGCCCAGGAATTGAGTGGTGGTTCAGATTCCGGTAGTGAGAGGGAAGGATTTTTAGTGGCTATGAGTGGTGTTAATGCATCAGATGCTCTTTTTTCGTTGATTGCTATCTATTTAATAGGTAATCCTCGCAGTGGAATCGCGGTGTATGTCAATCAGTTACTGCAGGGATTGGACTTCAATCATCTTTTAATAATGATATTTTCATCAGTAATTGCAGTGTCAATGTCCATGATTTTATGTATAAAATTAGGGGATTATTTGAGTCGTTCAATGCAAAAAATTAATTATGAAAAACTTTCATGGTTTGTGATCATTTTCATGAGCTTTTTAGTGGTGCTTTTTGCACTGATGGAAAATGCCAATTTGATCTTTATTTTCATAATCTATGTGACATCCATTGCAATGGGACTCCTGCCACATTATCTGGATATAAATAAATCCCACCTTATGGGTGTGCTTATTGTCCCAGCTATTGTTGTATACACTGGAATGGCTTAAATAATGAGAATAAAGAGAAATTTTTAGAGTTTATAGTTATTGGATATATCGAAATCAGTTTATTGAAATCACAAGGTCATATTATTACTACTTCTTTGCATAAATCCGTAATAGACTTCATAAACTCTTCAGTACTAACTCCAGGGAAGGTATCTATCAGGCAAATATCGAATTTTTCCTTTAAAACACATCCAAGTTCCCGTACATCCATACAGTAAACATCCCAGGATTCACCACGGGCAATCAGACCCTGCTTTTTGCTGGATAATTCTAAGGGATATTCATTAACTTCCAGATTAAGAGCGGTTGTGTGTGCAGCAGGATACCAGAGATCATTAAAAACAACTCTTTTGGCACCTCCTTTAAGAGCAGCAATACCCAGAGTTCCTGGACCACAGGTACAGTCCAGTATTTTAGGATCCTCATATTTTTCCATTGCCCTTTTTAGGAGAGTTATTTTGGGAGATACTGGTTTAGGAAATTCAATATGTATTTCCGCTTGATGTTTATGGATAAGAATAGGTCCAAATGGGGTTTGCACCAGATCACAGCGCATGTCACAACCAGCCAGAAGTTTATATATGTGGGGATGGGATTTAGAGTCTTTCATCCCCACAGTTTCTTTAATATCCCCTTTGAGAACTCCTTTAACTTCAGGAACTTCTTTTACTATTCTTTCCGCGCATTTTCGATTAACAGCTGGAGATAATATCACCAGACTATCTTGGGAAAGGTATGGTACTGTTTGAAGGGGATATGCAGGGGTGATAAGGGGTACACAAGTATCTCGCAGTGTGGAGTTTTCATTTTTAATACCTTCATCCTGCATGATGGTTAAGATATGGCTTATCACCGCATCCAAGTGTCTGCGACCACAGACACATTTTTTCCAGTTTTCATCTATTTTTTGATCTGGATCTAATTGTTCAGATAACGGTTTAAATTTCTTCAATCTCAGTTCCGGGCAATTATCACAGGGGTAATATAGGGATGTGATGTTATTTAAAACATGAGAAGGGGATTTTATACATTCCTGTTGGCATCTGCACTGTATGTCCATATGCTTAAATATTTGATACTTTATATAAATAATATTAAGATAATCTACTGATATGATGATATTGTTTGTGAGACAATGAAGGACAAACGCAAAGAAATACTGAAGGACCTTTTAGGAGAATTTGGTTCTGAAGATGATACTGACTATGTTGTTGAAGAGGAAAAACCTTTACCTCCCCAGGAAAAAACGCCTCCAATTCAAGAAGAGGAGGAAGAAGAGTTTTCATTAGATAAAATAATGAAAAAAAAGCCTAAAAAACCATCTAAACGCACTAAAAAAGTTAAAAAGGCATCTGATGCTTTCAAGGCCGAGATTATTGAGGAAGGGTTGGTTCCTAAATATAATGTAAGTGTCCCTCATTTTTCTGATAAAGAAACCCAAATTTTCAATGAAGTACGGGAGAAACTGGTTGAAGTAGCAGTTTCACAGGGTGAAGAATTCGATATTGATGAAGAATCTTTTGTAGGGGATGTTAAACAGTTTTTAAGGGCCAGGGGAGTTCGAGATGTTGAACGACTGGCCACACAAATAGCTCAGGTAATGTTGGGGTATGGGAAACTGGACCCCATGATTAAGGATGATGATTTAGAGGAAATTATGGTTATAGGCACGGGTAGCAATGTATTTGTTTACCATCGTAAGATAGGGATGATGGTTACCAATGTGGTTTTTGAAACTGATGATGATATCCGGGCCATAGTAGATGTTATTGCCCGGCAAGTTAACCGTCGTATAGATCAGCAAACTCCAATACTGGATGCCCGTCTTAAAGATGGTTCCAGGGTTAACGCTACCCTTCCTCCGGTATCTGCTGATGGGCCCACCCTTACCATCAGGAAGTTCAGAAAAGATCCACTCACTGTGGTGGACTTAATCAACTTCAAAACCATGTCATCTCACCTGGCAGGTTTCCTCTGGGTGTGTACCGATGGTATGGGAGTAAAACCATGTAACGCTATTATTGCCGGAGGTACTGGTTCTGGTAAAACCACCACACTGAACACTGTTGCTGCTTTCGTACCTCCTAGAGAACGGATTATAACCATTGAAGACACTTTGGAACTGCAACTCCCTCACTCACATGTGTTGCGTATGGAAACCCGCCCACCTAACATTGAAGGTAAAGGAGAACTTACCATGGACACTCTGGTGAAAAACTCTCTCCGTCAGAGGCCTGATAGAGTGATTGTAGGTGAAGTTCGTGGAGCAGAAGCCATAACACTTTTCACAGCCTTAAACACAGGACACTCTGGAATGGGAACCCTTCACTCCAACACTGCCAGAGAAACCATTACTAGGTTGATAAATTCGCCAATGAACGTACCAAACATTATGATTCCTGCTCTTGATTTCATTATAATGCAAAACCGGATGTACCGTGCTGAAGGTGGATCCATCCGTCGAGTAACTGAAGTTGCTGAGGTTGTGGGGATGGAAGAGGGTAATGTTCAACTTAACCGTGTGTTTGAATGGAATAATGTCACTGATAAAGTGGAATATGTGGGTATTTCCAGTAAAACCCTGCGAGAAATAGCAGAACTGCGAGGAGTGAGTGTAACTGATCTTGAAGAAGAAATTGAAAAAAGAAGGCTGGTTTTGGAGTATCTGGCTGATAACAACATACGTTCCATTGAAGAAGTTGGTAGATGTATAAACAGTTACTACAAAGATCCTGATGAGATGTTGGAAAGAATTCTTTAAAATTTTAACTTCTGAAGAGATTTTATAGGAATATAGAAAAGATTAGATAGGAAGAAATTAAAACATAGTTATTAGATGTATATTTGGGTTGTTTAGAGGATTATATTTGGAAAAAATTATTAGAATTAAGTGTTTGATCATATTAAAGATTTGGTGAGATAAATGGTCTTTGATGGCATTAGGAATATATTCAACCGTATCGGTGATTTGACTGTTAATTCCAGCCAAAAAGTTGGTGGGGGAATTCAAAAAGTCGGTGAAGGAGTGCAAAAGCCGGTAAAAAAAATTAGAGATGTTGAAAGACCCAAAGTCACCAGGCCCAGTAGAAAAAAAGAAAAAAAAGAAAAAAAAGCTGAATTAGGCTCGTTTAAAGACATTAAATCTTCTTCTAAGGGTTCTTCTTCCCGTAAGGTCATTAAAAAGATGGGAATGGAAAAAGATGAAATAGAGATATTCCGTGATCTCATCGACCAGAAGTATGATCGAACTGAAAAAGTAGAGGAAGATAAATCTGCAAAAGCTGCTGTTCGCAAAGCTTCCCTGGAAGAACTCCTTAAAGAAGAGGAAAAACCGGGACTGGAACCTCGTCTTATTATGATCATGGGCGTGATAGGATTTGCAGTTATGTTCACGGTTATAGTGTTACTGGGATTCGGTGTTGAAATTGGTCTAGTTTTCGGTATTTTAATTCTTTTAATGACCATGTTCATTGTTTATCTGCCAAAAATTAAGATGGGTAGTCGCTCAACAGAGGCTTCTAAAGAAATACCTTATGCTCTGCGACAGATGGCCACTGAATTGAGGGCAGGATTAGGGTTGCATGATAGTATGCGGTCTGTGGCCATGTCTGGTTACGGTCCTTTATCTGAAGAATTTGCCAGAGCGTTGGAAGAAATAAAATATGGGGAAACCACTGAAAAAGCCCTGGTTGATATGAGTCAAAGAATTAACTCGGAAGGCCTGACCCGAGCTATATATCAGATCACCAGAACCCTTACTAGCGGTGGGGATCTAGCTAAAACCTTAAGTGTTATTGCTGATGACACTGCCTATGAAATGCGAATGAAAATCAAGGATTACGCCCAGAAATTAAATTCATTCACCATGATCTACATGTTTATAGCTATACTGGGTCCGGTTATATTTATGGTGATGATAATGGCAGCAGCCACAGTTATGGGGTCAGTTATACCACCTATACTACTTTTAATAATGTATTTATTTTTATTCCCTGCTATTGTGGCTTTCATGGCGTTTATGATAAAAAGGTTGGAACCCAAGGTTTAAACTTATTTCATTTAATTCTTTTTTTTAGTGTGTGCTTTCATTTTATTATGTAGTATTTAGTGTTTGATCATTGAATTCAAGACATTACTATCTATTTATCATTTTTTATGACTAATCGTGGAATTATTATTAAATTTATCGGAAATTGGCTTTGATATGCACAAACTTTATATATCCTAATTAGCCTAACAAGTAATATCATTATAAATCATTATCATTATAAATCATTATAAATCATTATAAATCATTAATTAATTCGGTGATAGTTGTGGCCCCTAAACCAAAGACGGAACCAAAGAAATTTAAGGATGATTTTTGGAAGACCAAGGATTTTAAAATATCTATTGGTAAAATAGTAGAAAAAGAAGGAGAAATATCTGAAGAAAAAACTCCTATGGGACCCACTCCCAAACCTCATGTCACAGATTTAAGATCATGGGATATGAAACTGTTGGGTAGGTATGAGCCCTTTTACGCACCTTTTTGTGACATGTGCTGTCTATGTACATTCGGAAAGTGTGACCTATTAAACAAGAAAGGAGCTTGTGGGATTAGTTCTGAGGCACAACAAGCCCGTATAGTGCTTTTAGCATGTAACATTGGTACTGCTGCACATGCAGGACATGCCCGACACCTGGTTCACCACCTCATTGGTGAATTGGGTGAAGACTATCCACTTGATCTGGGACTTAACATAGATATTGAAGCCCCCATCACCAGAACTATAATTGGCAAAAAACCAGAAAATCTCGGTGATTTAGCAAAAACGTTGAATTATGTGGAGGAACAGTTATCTCATCTTTTATCCGCATGCCATACTGGTCAAGAAGGAAGTAGTCTAGATTTTGAATCTAAAGCCCTCCATTCTGGTGTTATGGATGACTTAGCTCGTGAAGTGGGAGATATAGCTCAGATTGTGGCCTTAAACATGCCTAAAGGAGATGGGGATGCTCCTTTAGTTGAAATGGGTGTGGGTACCATTGATAATGATAAGCCAGTAATATTGTGTATAGGTCATAATGTGGTTCCTGGAGCCAGTATTATGGATTACCTGGATGAAACTGGTCAGGAAGAGGATTTTGAGGTGTGTGGTATTTGTTGCGCTGCCATAGATATTTCCCGATACAATGACCGGGCTAAAGTAGTTGGGCCCCTCTCCAGACAGCTTAAATTCATTCGCAGTGGGGTGGCAGATGTTATTATAGTAGATGAGCAATGTATCCGGACTGATGTCCTGGAAGAAGCCCAGAAAAAAAACACAGCAGTGATCGCCACTACAGATAAGATGTGTCTGGGACTACCTGACATGACAGATAAAGAACCGGATATAATTGTGTCCAAATTATTAAACAATGAAATTGAAGGTGCTTTAATACTGGATTCTGAGAAAGTAGGTGAAGTTTCAGTTAAGGTTGCCAAGATTTTGGCCCCAAAACGAGAGAAACTCAAATTACTACCGGAATTGGATGAAGTGCAAAAGATGGCTGCTGAATGTACAGAATGTGGTTGGTGTAACCGTGTTTGTCCCAACAGTAAACCAATGATGGAGGCTGTGGTAGCAGCAAGAGATGGTGATTTCTCAGGATTCGAAAAATTATACCTCAATGATGTTTGTTACTCCTGTGGAAGGTGTGAACAGGAATGTGAAAGAGAACTTCCCCTTATGTCCATGTTAGCTAAAGTTGGAGAAAAATTAGCCAAAACCGAGAAATTCAACATCCGTGCCGGCCGAGGACCTGTTCAGGATGTGGAAATCCGGCGTGTAGGTGCTCCTATCGTTTTAGGCGATATTCCTGGAGTAATTGCCATTGTAGGATGCTCAAACTATCCTGACGGTGGAAAAGAAGTTGCAGAAATGGCCAAAGAATTCCTGGAACGTAACTACATTGTGGTGGCAACAGGATGTGGAGCCATGTCCATCGGAGAATACCTGGATGAAGAAGGAAAAACCCTGTATGAACAGTACACTGGAGATTTTGATGCTCGAGGTTTACTAAATATAGGCTCATGTGTTTCCAATGCTCACATATCAGGTGCATGTATAAAAATTGCCAACATATTCGCCAAAAAACCATTGGAAGGCAACTTTGAGGAAATCGCAGACTACATCCTCAACCGAGTCGGTGCATGTGGTATAGCATGGGGAGCATACTCCCAAAAAGCAGCTGCAATTGCCACTGGGGTAAACCGATGGGGAATACCAGTTGTTGTTGGCCCTCATGGATCAAAATATCGTCGATTATATTTGGGAAGAACGGATAAGAAGGAAAACTGGAAAATTAAGGATATGCGGACTGGAAAAATAATGGATGGTGAACCAGCACCAGAACACTTGGTGTATGCTGCGGAAAACATGGGAGAAGCCATTGTAATGACAGCTAAACTGTGTATTCGGCCAACGGATACTGGTAAAGGACGTCAAATTAAATTGAACCATTATATAGATCTTTATAAGAGATATTATGGTAGATTACCTCCAGATATCCATCTATTTGTACGTAACGAGAAGGATATTCCTATAACCTATAAAAAGGATGTAAAGGAAATACTTGAGGAAGTAGGATGGGAACCCCGTGAAATTCCTCAGGAACCCTCATTGATGGGAATGGACGGTGATTAGATGACTAATGAAAGAGTGATACCATGGCAACCCACAGTGATTGCCGGACCAAAGCAGGCATTACTGGTAACTCCAGAAACAGCCGAATTAATGATTAAAAAGGCTAAAAAACCCCTTTTTATTTTAGGGCCGCTGGTAAAGGAGGATCCCCTCCGTACCTATGCTACTAAAATAGCGGAAAAATGGAACCTGCCAGTGGTTACCACAGCTGATGCTTACAAACCATTTTATGATAAAGGACTTAATCCCACGGCATATGGGGTTGTAGAAATTGTCAACCTATTAAAAGACCCAGAATGGCAGGGTGTGGATGGGGAAGGACAGCATGACCTGGTTATTTTCATGGGATGTATATATTACATTGGTTCACAGGGTCTTTCAAGCCTAAAACATTATGCACCCCACTTAAAGACACTCACTATATGTAAATTTTTCCATTCTAACGCAGATGCATCTTTTCCTAACCTGAAAGATGAAGAATGGTTTAAATATCTTGAAAAAATGGGTGAAACCGTTAGTTGAGGGGTATAAATTTTCCAATTAAGGAGTATGATTAAGAGTATAAGATTAAGAGCGAATGAAAAAGGCGTTTGTAAAGGAGGAATTGGATGTTTGAAGATATACCTGTTGACGTAAGTCCCATGTATGAGGGAGAGCGTATCAGAGCAGCTAACATGTTCGTGGAACTTGCAGGACCTAAGTCCATGGGTGCAGAACTGGTACAAGTTGAAGAAAATGTTGAAAATGGTAAAGTTACAGTTATAGGGCCAGAACTGGATGCCATGCAGGAAGGAGATATTCATCCTTTGGGAATCCTGATTGAAATCCAGGGAGAACACCTGGAAAAAGAACTGGAAGGTGTGATCGAACGCCGAACTCATGAACTCTGCAACTACATCAAAGGATTCATGCACCTCAACCAGAGAGATGCCATATGGTGTAGGGTAAGTAAAGAAGCCCTTGAAGCTGGTTTTAAACTGGAACACCTTGCGAAAACCCTTTCAATACTTTTTAAGGAAGAATTTCCACTTATTGAATCTATAGCTGTTACCATCATGACCGAACCTGCAAAGGTTGAAGAATTCGTTTCAAAAGCCAATGAAGAATACCAGACCCGGGATGCAAGAGCCAGAGAACTATCTGATGAAGATGTGGATGTATTTTATGGTTGTGTTATGTGTCAATCTTTTGCACCTACCCATGTATGTGTGGTAACTCCAGATAGAACTGCCTTATGTGGTGCTATAAACTGGTTTGACTGCAGAGCCGCTGCAAAAATGGATCCTGAAGGTCCCATATTCGAAGTAGAAAAAGGAGATCTTGTTGATGATGTTAAGGGAGAATACACTAATGTAAACGCAGTGGTAAATGAAAAATCCCAGGGAACAGTTGAAAGAGTATTTTTACACAGTGTATTTGAATATCCTCACACTTCTTGTGGTTGTTTTGAGGCAGTTGCCTTCTACATACCTGAACTTGATGGAATAGGAATTGTTGATCGGGATTTCAACGGAGAAACACCTCTAGGAATACCATTCTCAGCAATGGCAGGCCAGTGCTCTGGAGGAAAGCAGGTGGAAGGATTCACTGGCCTCAGCCTGGAATACATGCGTTCACCCAAGTTCCTACAGGCAGACGGAGCTTATGAACGGATCGTGTGGTTGCCCAAAGAGATCAAAGATGCAGTGGAAGAGTACATACCTACAGAAATTCGAGACAAAATCCCTACTGAAGAAGATGGTACCACTCTAAAAGAAATCCGCAGATTCTTGGAAGATAAAGGTCATCCCATATTAGAAAGATTAAAAACAGTAAAATCAGAAACTTCTGAAGAAGAAGAGGAAGTTACAGTTGAAGAAGAACCAATCCTAATGGAAGAGATGCAAATGGAAGGGGAAACCATGGCTCCAGTAGCCTATGCACCTCAATTAACTTTACCCTCATCTAGTGGAGTTAAAATAGTTTTCAAAAACGCTAAAGTCTATGCAGAAAAGGTGATAATAAAGAAAAAGTAACATAAACCCTTTATAACATAGATGGAAAGTAAAAATTCTATTGGAGAATATAATAAATAAAATGAAGCCTACATGGATTCAATCGGAGTAATAACGTGATTATTGCAGTAAGTGGTAAAGGTGGAACCGGGAAAACACTGGTATCCTCTCTTCTCATAAAATCCCTAAAAGACACAGAAAAAGATATTTTGGCCATTGACGCCGACCCTGACAGCAATTTACCTGAAGCATTAGGGGTAGATGTGCACAAAACAGTGGGAGATGTGAGGGAAGACTTAAAGGAAGACACTACCAAGGGCCGGATACCTGCTGGAATGAATAAGTGGGATATTCTTGACTACAAAATCATGGAATCAATTATTGAAACACCAAACTTCGACCTCCTGGTAATGGGGAGGCCGGAAGGCAGTGGATGTTATTGTGCTGTTAACAACATGCTCCGTAGAATAATCGAAAACTTATCATCCAATTATGATGTGATTGTCATTGATGCCGAGGCTGGACTTGAGCACTTAAGTCGTCGAACCACTCAAAACGTGGACGTGATGCTGGTGGTCACTGATAAATCCAAAAGAGGAATTCTCACCGCACAAAGAATCGGTCAACTCGCCGATGAACTGGACATTAAATTTCAGGATCTTTATCTGGTTTTAAACCGTGTTAACCCTGAAAATGAGGATGAAATCGTGCAAAAAGTCAGAGAAACCGGTTTGGATATGGTGGGTATAATTCATGAGGATGATGAGGTAACCCAGTTTGATATTGAGGGGAGGCCCCTGGTGGAGCTTCCAGATGAATCTTATACTGTAAAGGCAGTATCCGGGATATTATCCCGTATCTTAAAGTAAGTAAGGATGTGGGTATATGGATAAAATGTCGCAACTTCTTAAATTACTGGAGAAAACGGACTATATAGAGATAAATGAATTTAGAATGGATTTTGAGGAACTGGAATTGCAGCTAATGCCCGCTGTTCAGAAAGTTGTGCAGCAGGCAGTAACCAAACAGGCTGCAGTCCAGGAAACCATGAAGAAAATGGAAGCTATTGAATTTACTCCACCCATAAAGGATTACCCTGGAGAAGTGGCCCAAGTGCAACTGGGGGCCGGAAGCAGAAAACCAGTCTACCTAGGAGGACAACAGGCACTTTATCGCTTCGAAGAACCCCAACCCAATCCACCAGTGGTGACATTTGACGTATTTGACATTCCCATGCCGGGACTACCACGTCCTATAAGGGAACACTTCGCTGATGTCATGGAACACCCTGGAGACTGGGCAAAAAAGGCGGTGAAAGATTTCGGAGCCAACATGGTTACCATACACCTCATTGGAACTGGACCCAAAGTCATGGACAAAACACCAAGGCAGGCTGCTGAAGATATTGAAGAAGTCCTGCAGGCAGTGGACGTGCCTCTGGTTGTAGGAGGATCTGGAGACCCAAAAAAAGATCCAATAATACTGGAAGCTGCTGCAGCAGCAGCTGAAGATGAAAGATGTTTACTGGCTTCAGCAAACTTAGATCTGGATTACAAGAAAGTTGCCAAAGCAGCAGTGGACTACAACCATGCGGTCTTGAGCTGGGCCATCACCGACATAAACATGCAAAAAACCCTTAACAAATATTTAATGAAAGAAGGCTTAACGCAAAAGGACATTGTCATGGACCCAACCACCTGTGCATTGGGATATGGTATTGAATTTTCAATTGATGTAATCACCCGAACCAGGCTAGCAGCACTCAAAGGAGACAAAGACCTGCAGATGCCAATGAGCTCTGGAACCACCAATGCCTGGGGATCCAGAGAAGCCTGGATGAAAAACGATGCCTGGGGACCCACAGATTACCGAGGACCAATCTGGGAGATAATCACCGGATTAACCATGATGCTCTGCGGAGTGGACATCTTCATGATGCTGCACCCACTATCAGTGCAGTTATTAAGTGAAATCGGTTCCACCTTCACCAAGGAGTACCTGACCACAGATTCACCAGACATTTCAAATTGGATAACGGAGTTAGAATAGGAGGTTATGAGTATGCAAGTCACTGCAATGGATATATACAGACTGCTTCCCCAGACTAACTGTGAAGACTGTGATGCACCTGCCTGTGGGGAAGCTTCATGTATGGCCTTCGCCACCAAACTCTCAGAAAAGGAGTCCCAACTGGGACTATGCACAGAACTCTCTGAAGAATCATTCACCAAGTTGGAAGCCTTACTGGCTCCAGCAGTAAGAGAAATAACCATAGGAACCGACGATAAAGCTATCACCATTGGTGGAGATGAAGTATTATACCGATACGAGTTAACCTACTACAACCCCACAGCCCTGGTTATTGATATAGCAGATAACCTGGATGATGCAGAATTCGCAGAAAGAGTTAAAAACATCGAAGAAACTGAGTTTGAAAGAATAGGTGAAATGCTCACTTTAGATGCCATAGCTCTTCGAAATGCATCAGGGGATGCAGTAAAATTTGCTGAAACCGCATCAAAACTTAAAAACGCTAAACTACCATTAATATTATGTTCATTCGACCCAGTAGCCATGAAAGCAGCCCTGGAAAAGGTTGGAAATGAAAGACCACTCATATATGCTGTTAACGAGGCCAATATGGATGAAATGGCAGCACTAGCACTGGAATATGATTGTCCAATAAGTATATTCTCTCCTAACGACCTGGAAAAGATGAAACAAATCAGTCGAACCTTGAGGGAGAAAGGAGTACAGGATATTGTTCTTGACCCGGGAACATTTGTGGGAGAAGGTATTGGAGACAGTCTGGATGATTTTGTCATGATCCGCAGATTGGCAGTGGAAGAAAGAGATGATGATTTCCGCTTCCCAATACTGGGCATACCCGCCCTCACCTGGATACATGAAAAGGATGAAGTGCAGGGAGGTATCAAAGAAGCTACCATTGCCGCCACCCTCATGAACAAATATGCTGATGTGCTGATACTCCATGGAACCAATATCTGGGAATTAATACCAGTTCTTACTTTAAGACAGGGTATCTACACCGACCCCAGAAAGCCACAGGCTGTGGATCCCGGAGTTTATGAGTTTGGTGAAGTGGGCAAGGATTCTCCAGTACTCATGACCACCAACTTCGCCTTAACCTTCTACACAGTGGAGGGAGACATCAAAGGCAAAACCACTGCTTACCTACTGGTACTGGACACTGAAGGTCGGGCTGTGGATGTGTCCCTGGCTGGAGGCCAGCTCAATGCCGAAGCTGTAGCAGATCTTATTAAAGAAACTGGAATTGAAGATAAGGTGGATACCCGCACTCTGATCATACCGGGATTATCTGCCCCAGCAAGTGGAGAAATCGAGGATGAAAGTGGATGGGAAGTTTTGGTTGGTCCACGAGACTCATCAGGGGTACCTGGCTTCCTGGAAGATCTTAAAGGAAAATCTTAAGAAATGCACAGGTTAAAAAAGAAATAAGATGGATGAGTGATAAAAAATGAAGACTCTGATGGTAGTTGACCCCCGCCGCTGCAGTGAATGCCAAGACTGTATCAATGCTTGTAAAAAAATTCATGGTGTGGCCAGGACCAAGAAAACCAGCACCGTACCTATATTTTGCCTGCAATGCCATCCAGACAAAGCACCATGTGCCCGAATATGTCCCACAGGAGCTATACGAGAAGAGGATGGTACCTTAATAGTGGATGAGGACGCCTGTATATTATGTCGTCTGTGCATGATCGCCTGTCCTGTGGGGATGTTGGTTATTGATGATGGGAAAAAGGCAGTACAGAAATGTACATTATGCCTCGATGCGGAAGACCAGATACTCCCTGCCTGTGTAGAAGCCTGTAAGGATAATGTGCTTAAGATATTCTCTGTAGAAGAACTGGAAGACCTGAAAAAAGATCTTTCCTACACCGAAGTTCTTAACGAAGCAATGAAAGCATATCAGGAAAAACTTTAGAAAAATATTTTTTAATACCTAATAAAATCTGAAAGATAATAGTAGTGTTAGCTGTTATCTTCAAACTCTTTTTTTTAACTTGTATCCTGTTAATTGAATTATTAATTTACATTATGAATAAAAACGTATTTTCCTATGTTGAATTTAGCCGTAAATATAGAAACTATCCACCATGATTTCTATGTCTTCACCTGCTTCATCAAAGGCAGTTGGATCCCCTACAAACCACATGTAATACAATAAATCCATTTTCTTAAAGGACACTATTAAAATACTGGTGGGTGTGACCTCGTGGTTCTCACCATATACTTCATAAATTTCCATCCCATATTTTTCAAAATCACGTTCATCAATTACTTCACTACCCTGGACCTTGAACACATCTTTCAGCATCTCTGCAAATTCATGGGATGATACTTCAGCCACATTGGTGTTTCGGTTAAGTGAGAGGGTTATAGAGTTGTTTGCATACAACCCTCTAACTACCTTCTTGGCATCGGAAGTGCTGATGATCTCCCACTGATCTGAATAATCGAAAGACACTTCACCATTGTCAAAATTTAATATACGAGTTTTTTTAGGAGGTTCAAGGATTTTTTGGATGGATATATTGGCTTTTTCTCTAACATATTTATATTCGTCTTTTTGAGCGTTTTGAAGTGCTTTCAGTGCCCTTTCATCTCCGATTCTGCCCAGGGCTTCGGCAGCTCTTCCTCTCACATGGCGATTATTATCTCTATATTTCCCCAAAAGCACGGATATCAGTGCATTCAACGCTTTTTCGCCACCTATTTTCCCTATAACTTCTGCTGATTTGGTTCTGACTCGCCAGTTCTTATTTCGCAGTGCTTTTATCAAGGGCTCAATTGCACTTTCACCCATTTTTGCCAAAGCCAGCATGGCTTTCCAGCGCACATCAGCATCTTCATCTTCCATGGAATCTAAAAGAAGGGGAATGGCTCTCTCATCTTTCAGTTTTCCCAGTGATACAGCTGCATATTTGCGTACTTGCCAATCACTATCTTCAAGGGCTTTTATGAGGTAGGGAACTGCATGATGATCACCAATCATTCCTAAAGCATTGGCAGCAGTTTTTCTCACATCCCATTTTTGATCTTCCAGAGCAGTGATCAATGCATCTACTGCTTCACCATCGCCTATTTCTCCCAGTGCCCATGCTGATTTTAACCGCACTTCATCATCAGGATCGTCTTCCATGGATTCAATCAGGTATGGTACTGCTCTTACATCTCCAATTCTACCTAAAGCTTCTGCAGAATTTTCTCTAACTGAATTTAAAATTATATAATCAGAATGCCAGCTTTTATATCGTAAAGAATCAATCAATGCATTCACTGCCTTTTCATCTCCCACTTTTTTCAGAGCTCTAGCAGCTTCCTTTCTCATAAGATAGTTTCGATCCTTAAGGGCTCTTATAAGTCCATCAACATCTTGTTCTTCTTCAAGATATTCTATATCGGGATCACTTGAATCCATAAACATACTCCTGGAAATTAAGAATTACCCACTAAAATCATTATAATAATATTTTGTGTGCATTGAGTTTATAAGTTTAATATTAAAAAAATCAAAAACCCCTAAGTTTTTGACAGTGTCTATTCAACGAGTAGGGCATATCCAAAGATTATAGTAAGTCCTTTAAGAGTTTTAAAAATTGAGGGTATTCTTTTACCAAGCCCAACATGGACATCTTGGAGATTGATTCTAAATCCTGCTCTTTAAGAAATTTAGCCAGTATATTAATCTCTTCATCAGTTAATTTGTCCAGTATCTTACGATATTTTAATGAATCTTTAATATCTTTCCCTATTTCATTTTTCCAGCGTTTTTCATATTTTTTCAAGAAATTTGACGTGTTTTTTTCCTTTTCAATTCCTTCAGCTGCTATTTCTCCAGCTACACGTCCACAATGGGCTGCAATGTGAATTCCTCCTCCAGTGAATGGTTCAACTTGCCCTGCAGCATCTCCAACCACCAGAAGGCCGTCAGTGTATGTTTTTTTAACAGGTCCCAGCACTGGAACTCCGCCTATGTTAAGTTCGACTGGGGTGGCATCCATGTTGGTTGTGAATTTTTTAAGGAAATGGTATGCAGTTTCAGTGTTACTCCTCACTCCCACTCCTACATTGGCCACATTATCTCCCTTGGGAAATATCCATGCATAACCTTTGGGGGCTATCTTCTCGCCAAAATGAAATTTTAAATAATTTGGATCGGTGTTTAAACCCACCATCTCATACTGTGCACATGAACACAAACTGTTGGTAGTTTGACTGGTGTTAAGCCCTGCCATCTGAGCCACCCTGGATTCAATCCCATCAGCGGCAATAACAATATCAGCTTCAATTTCCATGGTACGACCCATGTGTTTGGCAACCACTCCACAAACCTTTCCTTCTTTTCGTAGGACGTCTTTGACTATGGTTTTCACCATTATGTCCGCCCCGGATTTGGCAGCTTCTATTGCCAAGTGTTTGTCAAATAGTTTTCTTTCTAAAATAAATCCCTCTGCATATCCTCCTTCCAGATGACCATGAGTACCGTCAGGGGCGTATATATCAGCTCCTTTAATTTCAGAACAAACGTACTTAGAAGATGGTTTCATTTCAAGGGTTTTGAAAGTACGGGAGCTGGTGGCCTCTGCACACTGAACCGGAGTTCCTATTTCCTGATTTTTTTCCAACATCAACACATCTGCACCATTTTTAGATGCAAATATTGATGCAGTGGACCCTCCAATACGGCCCCCTACAACTACAATATCATATTTCATTTTTCCCCTCTTTAATTGCCCCTAAAGGACATACTACCCTGCAAAAAGCACATTCTTCACATCCTTCGCGTGCAATGATTTTCATTTCAGATAGTTCCAGGATATTACGGGGACACACCGATACACATGCCCCACAATATCCGCATTCTTCTGTAGATATTATCATTTTAACACCTAATTCCACTTAAGCACGTGATTAAACATTTTTTACATATATATAGTATAATCTGAGTTATATTTATAAAACTTCATTTATTTTATTGTGAATAATTTTATTGTGAATGAACTATGGTTTTCGGATTCTTTTCATCCTGTATTTTATCAGTTTGAACCGTTAACTTAATATATGAAGTTCGCCCACTTGGGTGTATGCAGGGGTGCCCGAGCGGCCAAAGGGGGAGGACTTAAGATCCTCTGGTGTAGGCCTTCGAGGGTTCGAATCCCTTCCCCTGCACTCTGTTAAACTTTTAAATATTATTTGAACTGTAAATGAAGTGCCTTAGTGGCTCAGCCGGTAGAGCGATACCTTGGTAAGGTATAGGCCGGGGGTTCGAATCCCCCCTAAGGCTTTTTACAAAAATTGTGACTTTTTTATTAATTTCTGATTATATTAACAACCCGGTAATTTGAGTGAGAGAACGAATAATCCAAATTTCAGATATCCACTTTGGAGAGAAGAACTTTTCAGTTGATCTTAAAAACAACCTTTTAATGCAGTTAGAAAATGAAAATCCTGATTTGATAATTGTTTCCAGGGGATCTAACCAACAATGGATATCATCATGAATATGAAGCAGCAGCATTTGTTGACCAGTTAAAATCCATCACCAAAACGTATGTGATCCCTGGAAATCACGATGCTCGTAATGTAGGTATTCTTCATTATGAAAATCTTATTGGAAACAGAAAGTTTGTTCATATTGATAAAGATGAAGAATACGCGATTATTGGTCTAGATTCATCTGAACCAGACATCAATGATGGGCAGATTGGTATTGATCAGATGGAATGGTTAAAAATTCAGTTGGAAAGAATACCTGATAACATGGGTAAAATAGTTACATTCCACCATCATCTTTTACCAATACCTCAAACAGGGAGAGAAAGGAATATTTTACTTGATTCTGGAGATCTTATGAGAATTTTAACCGATAATGGTGTTGATCTTGTTTTAAATGGCCATAAACACGTTCCTAATGTTTGGATGGTTGAAAAGATGGTTACTCTTAACTCTGGAACTGCAACTACCCGTAAACTTAGGGGACACACCAGACCTTCCTACAATCAACTTTCATTTGAAGATGAGGATTTCCAGGTAGACTTGGTAGATACAGAAACTGGTAATAAACAACAATTAGGTTCTTACCAGGTTAAAGTTGAAAATGATGAGTATGTAGTCTGTTCAGCTCATCATAACTCAAAAGGAAATGTTTAATAAGAGGTTCCCCATTTTTTTTAATGTTTGTATAAAAATCATCATCCTTTTTTTGGTCTAATTAAAGGAATTCCCTTCTAAAAAAGATATTAATCCATGGTCAATATTTGGGTTTGTTCTGGGTTTAAACTGTACTAAACTATATAAGATAAAATTTATCAATAGTAAGATATAACATAATTTTTGTGTATTTTTTTCCAACTACCAGGTTAAGGAGAAGATGATTTAAAACATCAAGAGGACTTAAATTTGGTTGTTCTGTTCGTTTTTCGTTGAAGGGATCTTAATGTCAAAAATTTTAGATATAGTCATGGCTGGAATTATTTCCGGTATTGTTGCTTACACAACATCACAGTTAGGAATTGCAGGTACTATAATCGGTGCGGTATTGGGATCAATGCTCTATCAGTTGATGACACATTTCTTCCGGGAACCACTGGATAATGTAGATGGTTTGAAAACTAGAAATGTGGAAAGCAGAGTATTTTATGTTTTTCCACTCATCATAATCTTGGGTATAGAAATTTTATATTTATTTTCCTCATTTTACCATACCTTTGATGTGGTATTCCAATCCTTGGAAACAGCAACTGGATGGAATCTTTTCAGGACTATAGGTGTGGGACTCCTGATTATGGGTGTTTATCCCCTCCTTGAACCTGACAGAATATCACCACAGTATGGTTTAATGATAATGGCTGTGGGACTGGTGAAATTATTGGCGGGATTTGTGGATTATAACTCTTCTCTGGTGTCATTATATTTACCACTATTCCAACAATTCAATGAATTAATTTCCATAGTACTTATCGCTGTCCTGTTATATGTTATAGTATCCCTAATCCAGGATTCAGAGATTAAAGGTGAAGAGAACCAAAAAATAAATATTAAAAAGAAACAGGATCAGAAAGTGTAACATATCAGGCAATGATGAAAATGACTAATCGAGCAAAAAATAGCACACTTAAGGCAGTATTGGAGGTAATCCTCTACGATAATCCGGCAACACAGGATGAAATTGCGGATAAATTAGGTTTGACACGTAGATATGTAACCAAACTTTTACAACCCCTGATCAAAGAAGGTGTGGTCCGTAGAGCTTACATTCTTGATCTTAAGAAATTTGAAGAGTTTTCCGAGATGTTTGATGAGGAAAAAACTTCCCGTGAACATGCAGGCACGTTCCTGATTAAGGATATGCTCAGAGACATGGCTAAACATGTATGCCGCCAGTTTGACATGTCATTTGAAGCACTCTTAAATTACGATTCTGAAATGGCTGATGAAGCCCTTAGGCTTGATTATGTTTCAAACAACATGCATGAAAAGGTTCGATCCTCTGTGGAGACTGTTATATCAATTAATCCTTACTCCGAATTTAGTAAAACCATGGTTTTAGGAGAAGTGGGATACGATCTAGAAAGGATTGCTGACCATACTTGCCACATTGCCAACTTTGCCCTGCAAGAGTCGGACCCTATTGATGATGAAATGATGGAAACCCTAAAATCCATGTATAAGACTTCACGTAAAATGCTGAATCAGTCCATGGAAGCCTTTTTAGATGAGCGTCTTGAACTTAAAGATAAGGTAATGGATCATGAAGAAAAGATCCATTCACTGCAAAGAAAAGCATTAAACAATATTGCCACTCAAATGGCTGATGATGATATGGACAAAGATCGATCCAACTACTATTTATCCTTATCAAAAGTGGTGAAGGCATTTGAGAGAATAGGGGACATATCCATAGAAATAATTGACACTGCCGGTGAGTTTTATAGAAATATTCCAAGGACAACTACTCCCGAGAGGTTCCGTAGAACTAGATCGTAAAAGGCAGATTTTATTTGAATTTAGATATTTATTTTTAATTATTTTTTTTAATTATAGCCTTAGATTGATGTATAGATCATATGATTTTGTTTTGGCATATATTATAGAGAATCATGCTGTGTTAAGAATACTAAATATTTTCCCTAGATCTAGCAGATCGTTAGGTTTAATATAAGTATGATATCATTCATACATCATGTGTAAAATTTATCTTAGGATGTGATCAAATCTATGAAAGAAATAACTGGTCTTGGTCCTTTAAGAATCATCATTTAATTAATGATGGCAAACTGGTTTGAAAAGCTATTAATATTGTATAGGGGGAAAAAATGAAAAAAATAGTTTTATTTGTTGTAGCCATTATGGTTTTGTTAGTTATTTCTTCAGGTTGTACAAACAACAATACCTCGAATCAAAGTAGTAATGTGACTATAAAAATCAATTCTAACTCTACTTGGGGTGGAGAATACGCATATAAAGATGGAAACAGCTTAATAAATGGAACAGGTAATGCTTCATATGATTTAGGGCCTAATCCTGGGGATGTTACCGTCACTGTACAGGAAAATGTCACTTCTACAGGGCCGCTAACGGTACAATTATTACAAGGTGAAACTGTGGTTGAAACTCAGACTAACAGTTCTGATTATCCTGTGGTAACTATAAGTCACAAATTTTAATTATTTTTTTTATTTTATTTTTTTTAGGGTTTTTTAACTTGAATTTATGTCATAAAGTCTTTTTATAATAAAAAAAGTCATAATAAAAAAAACTTTTTTTGATCTTTTTAGATGTGTAACATTAAATAAGACATACACTTCAAGTGTATAAAAAAACACAAAAAGCATATAGGGGGTTTGACGAGTCATTCAATCCTCTCCCTAAAAATTAACTGATGTTAAAGTAGTTTAAGGTACTTTGAGATAAAAATTCAGGATTTCCGGCGGGATAAATAGTAATAAAAAATTCATTACCAGAAAAAACCATACTTTAAATTCTTTGATTCGAATAATTCCGTGAAGATTTAATTCATGGCATTGAATTTAATATACTCATTTTTTAGGAATTTTATCCTTGATAGAAATCATACAAACTATAATAATACCTTGAAACTTGGGTAAAACCATCCAGTAAGTGGTTTTAGGTCTGTTATAAACATTTGTACTGATGAAAACTTTTTGACTATCTGGAACTCTAAATTCCAGTAAGTTAATCTGTTCTTTTCCAGGAATGAAACTTTTGAATAAATTTATATATCATGAAATGATATGGGTCATACACTTCAAGTGTAAAATTGGACATAGTTTGTGATTAATAGATTTGAAGATCAATGCATTTGAGAAATTGAAAAATAGATAGTAGGGATTTGGCGATAAAAATTGAAGATTGGATTTACTCTCCAGAAGAAATGGCAAATTTTAATTGCCCTGGCAATGGGAACATCGGTGGTTCCTATAAATGCAGGAATAGTAAATGTATCCCTTCCCGCAATAACTGAATTTTTCCAAGTTTCGGTTGCAACATCAGAATGGGTTTTAACTGCTTATTTAATATCCATGTTGAGTTTAGTGTTGTTTTTTGGCAGAGTTGGGGATTCTAAAGGACATGAACGTCTTTATCTTGTGGGATTGGTATGTTTTATACTTTCTTCAATTTTGTGTAGTTTATCTCCATCAATACATTTTTTAATAGTATTTAGGGCATTGCAGGGTGTAGCTGCAGCCATGATGATTTCAGTATCCCTGGGAATTGTGAAAAAATCATTTCCAACTGAAGAACTGGGCAGGGCATTGGGAATATATGCAGTTGCCATAGCTGCTGGACTAGCGTTAGGCCCGGCAATTGGGGGTTTAATTGATTATGTTGGTGGATGGAGAACCATTTTCCTGATAAACATTCCGTTGTGTGCTTTCAGCCTAATTTTATGTTATTTTATATTGGACAGGGGTACCGGAGACACTGTAAAATGGGATTTAAGTGGTACCATCTTACAATTTTCATGCCTTTTTTCTATTGTTTATGAGTTGAATTATATTCAAACATCAGGAATAGATATATCAGCAGTAATTATTGGACTATTCACCATAGTAACCTTTTGTTTATTCATATGGAATGAGAAAAAGGTTGAAAATCCCTTATTGAATTTATCACTGTTTAGGAGAATCAAATTTTCTGCCTTTAACCTGGCTCTTTTTCTTAACTATCTTTGCATGTACATGGTGTTTTTCATAATGCCATTTTATCTACAGAAAGTTTTACATCTTGGTTCAAATGTCACAGGGTTAACATTGAC
The DNA here is from genome assembly GCF_017873625.1 of Methanobacterium petrolearium. Lineage (NCBI taxonomy): Archaea > Methanobacteriati > Methanobacteriota > Methanobacteria > Methanobacteriales > Methanobacteriaceae > Methanobacterium > Methanobacterium petrolearium. Next base: position 194,721 of record NZ_JAGGKL010000005.1, read on the forward strand.
TGCAGCTCCGGTTATTATGATGGGTTTGGCACCGGTGAGTGGGGTTCTTTCTGATAAATTTGGATCAAGGTATCTGGCTTTCGCTGGTTCAATTTTATCAGCTCTGGCTCTTTTTTCAATGACTCAATTAACAATATTCTCCAATTTTGTGGACGTTTTTTGGAGATTTGGCCTTTTGGGGGTGGGGGCAGCCTTTTTCCAATCTCCTAATAACCGTGCAATCATGGCTAATGCATCTGATGAGATGTCAGGGATGGTTTCCAGCATAATTGTGACTATGAGAAATCTGGGGATGGTTTTTGCAGTTAGTTTTGCAGGACTTCTGCTTTACACCACCATAGAACCCAGCACACTTCAGGTACCGGTTTTGTATAATCTTGCTGCCTATGATTTCACCACGGGAATGCATAGAGTGGTAATATTTGGGGGAATTATAAGTATAATAATGGCTTTACTTTCCCTTGCAGGTCTTAAAAGGGAAAAATTAGATATTCAACACCTTAAAGGCAAGGTAGATGATTTAATTGGTGATCAAGATTCGAATTAATTTTGAATTTATTATTTAGCAGAATTAATGTTAGTTCAATAAAAATTAGTTCAATAAAATGATTTTTTTTGAAAGTTAGCATAGAGTGAAATGCCTAAGAATGATAAACATAGCTCCAAATAATTTAACTAAAAAGAATTAACGGTGTCGTTTCCATGCCCAATTTCGTTAATCTCATGGAGTTTCCTGAAAGGTTGTTCCTGGGTTTTTTCTTCCTGAATATGGGCTAGAAGACCTGGAACTCTACCCACAATGAACAATCCGCACCCTACTTGCCAGTTAAAACCCAAATCTGAGAGTAATGCTGCGTTTGCCCCGTCAATATTCATTTTTATCTGTTTTTTTTCCCAGAGGATGTCCTGAATATTAATAACTAACTCAGCATGTTCTCCAAAACAATCATATTCTTTGGCAAGTTCAATAAGACGAGGGGCCCTTGGATCCTCTTTGTGATATCTATGGCCAAATCCGGGTATTTTTTTCTTATTATTATTGAAATACTCGCATATTTTCTGTGCCGTTTCATCCAGGGGTATTTTAGTACTTTTAGACATTAAAATGCCTTTTTGTAGCATTCGCATTGCTATTTCAATGGCGCCTGCATGGTTTTCACCAAAAGCCAGTATTCCTCCAGCTAAACATGCATTCACAGGGGATCCGGCAGAAGCCATTAATCGTGCTGATTGAGTGCTGGGTGGAGTGATACCATGGTCACAGAATGAAACCAATATTGCCTGGAGCATTTTTTCCTGGTTTTTGGTGGGTAGTACTCCCTTAATTAGAAGATGTATCATTTCTGGAAACGATATATTTCCTATGATCTCTTCCTGGGAATGCCCACGAGTAACAATTCTGTTGGGTTCAACCATGGTTATGGATGTTTTCCATGGGCTAGTTCTGGGTTGGAACATTCCCTTAAGTGCTTCCTCTCTAATCATGTAAGACCCTAGCTACTCTAAGATATAAATATTTATCGCTTTTAGTATTGTTTGGTTCACAAAGTGTGTTATTTTCTTTTTAATAGCAAATTATAACACGATTTTCGTTCACAAAATGGGTCTTTTAGTGCACTAATAGTAAGATTTATATAGTCTTAGAAGTTAGTAAGGGATGAGGTGATATGTATGGACATGAAATACATAATCGGAATAATAGTAGCCATAATAGTAATAGTTGGTGCTTATCTTGTCCTTGCCGGAAGTGGCGGTGGACAGGAAGAAACAATAACAATTGTTGGTTCCACATCAGTACAACCTGTAGCAGAAAAATTAGCCACAGAATATATGAAATCACATTCCAACGTGAAGATTACAGTTCAAGGTGGAGGTTCTTCTGTGGGTATTAAGAGTGTTGAGGATGGAACAGCAGATATAGGAACCAGTTCCAAAAACTTGAAAGCCAATGAATCCGAAGGATTAACGCAGTGGCAGATAGGTCTTGATGGAATTGCTATCGCTGTAAACAAAGAAAATAATGTAAGCGGATTAACTCTGGAACAGGTTAAAGGAATTTTCGATGGTTCAATAACCAACTGGAATGAAGTTGGTGGAGCTGATGCGAATATTAATGTAGTAATTCGTGAAGAAGGTTCTGGTACCCGTGATGCTGTTGCTGAAATAGTTTTGGGTGACAAAAAAGCTGAATTCGTAGACGGAGCCATCGTACAAAGTTCCACTGAAGCTGTACAACAAGCTGTAGCTCAGGATCCTGACGCTATTGGTTTCATATCATTTGCCTCATTAAGTGATACCAAAGCACTAGAGATAAATGGCGTGGCACCTTCAGAAGAGACCGTAAAAGATGGTACTTACGTAATACAGAGACCATTCTTGTTCCTGATTAAAGGAGATGCAACTGGAGCAATTAAAGAATTCATTGACTGGGTTAACGGATCTGAAGGTCAGGCTATCATCGAGTCTGAAAAAGTGGTACCAACTGGAGTACAGGTTAATAGTACCAGTTAACAGTGCACCACTAAAGAATATATCTTGGAATTTTTGGAATAGGTGGTTAAACCACCAAATTTTCCTTTTTTATATTTTAGGTTTAAGGTTTTACTTTAGGTGAAGAAATGAAAACAGTAAGTGTGGCCCTTTACAATAATTTTTGTGGAACAATAGACTCTTTTTTTGGGTTCCTTCATTCTTCTGGTGTTGATTACGTGAAGATTGGTAAGGAATGGATACCCTACAATGGAGAGACCTGGGCCATGTGAGACTTATTAATCATGATTTAAATGCAAATTCACGTGTATTTTATCATCACAACTTTATAGAATCAGATAGGAAGAAATGGAAAGAGTAATAGGTGAAAATTTCGAAATTCATACGTGACTTTAACCATCAGGAGAGAGATCAACCACCTTAGGGAATTGGAAATGTCAGGGGTAATTGTTCTCTAGGGTAAGGCAAGCTCATAACCCTAGAGAATGGATCCATCCCCATATAAACTATTCTGTCATCTACTTTCCTCGGGCATGTTTGTGCAATCCTGTAAATAAACTATCGTAAATAAACTATAAATGATCAAATATAATAAAACCATGAGGCATGATTAGGTTAAACCCTTTTGATTTCATTGAAATTTGAATATGAGGTAATCAATATGAGTAGAAAAAGTGAAGAGAAAATGATTCAAGTAGGTTTGTTTGCCGCTGCAATATCTTCTATTATTATCATTATTCTCATTATAGCCTTTATTTTCAAAGAGGGCTTCCCAGCAATAGCAGATGTTGGATTTTTTAATTTTACATTTGGAATGGATTGGGCTCCAAATAGGGGTGAATACGGTGTATTACCGATGATTGTGGGAACATTTGGTATCACTGCTCTATCTTTGTTAATGGCAGTTCCTCTTTCAATTTTCTGTGCAATATTCCTATCAGAAGTTGCCCCTACTTCCATGAGGAAAATTTTAAAACCCACTCTGCAGGCTCTTGCCGGAATTCCTTCAGTTATTTATGGATTTTTTGGTTTGATAGTTCTGGTTCCATTTATGAGAGAACAATTTGGAGGTACAGGATTCAGTATGTTCGCTGCGTCAATTATTCTGACAATTATGATACTTCCTACCATTGTCAGTATAACCGAAGATGCCCTAAGATCAATTCCTCTTGAATATAAGGAAGCATCTCTGGCTTTAGGTGCAACCCAATGGCAAACCATCAAAAATGTTATTTTTCCTGCAGCTCTCCCAGGAGTTGTTACTGCCATCATCCTTGGTATGGGTAGAGCCGTGGGTGAAACCATGGCTGTTATTATGGTAGCAGGAAACGTGGCTCACATACCCAACTCAATTTTTGACCCAGTAAGAGCTTTAACTTCTAACATAGCCATAGAAATGGGTTACGCTACTGGACTACATTATAATGCTTTATTTGCTACTGGAATTATTCTTTTCATAGTTATCATGATCCTACTGGTGGTTGCTAACTATGTACAAATCAGGAGTAAGGTGGAAATAGGGGGAGGAAATTTGTGAAATCCTATTTACTTAATTTAAACAGGACATGGAGGAAAAATAATGGTAATACATAGGATCATACCTCCCAAAAATGCCCAGAGTATCATGAATGTTGTATTCTGGTTTTCAGGAATTTTAACTGTCGTGATATTGCTGGTTATCATAGGTTATATATTATTTAATGGGTTACCTGTTATAACTCCTGAATTCTTGCTTAGTTCTCCAACAAATGCAGGAAGAGAGGGAGGAATATTTCCTATGATTGTTTCAACTTTTTATGTAACTTTCATTGCAGTTGCTGTTGCAGCTCCATTAGGCGTGCTTTCTGCTATTTATCTGGCAGAATACTCTGGTAAAAACAGAATAGTGCGGGCCATTCGTTTCGGATCCCAAACTCTGGCATCCATTCCTTCAATTGTCTTTGGTTTGTTTGGTCTAGCATTTTTTGTGGTATTCCTTCAAATGGGCTTCTGTGTTCTCTCAGGAGGGTTAACACTAGCTTTCATGGCCCTTCCCACTATACTGAGCACATCTGAAATATCTATACAAGCGGTACCCCAATCTTACAGAGAAGGTAGTCTGGCTATAGGAGCCACTAAATGGCAGACCACATATAAAGTGGTGTTACCAGCTGCCATGCCAGGGATAATTACAGGAATAATACTGGGAATGGCCAGGGCCATTGAAGAAACAGCAGCCATTTTATACACTGTTGGGTCTGCTACTCTTATACCCATATCTGTTTTTGATCCTGCTAGGCCTTTACCACTTCATTTGTATTACCTGGCTACAGAAGGACTTTCCATGGAGAATGCTTATGGTACTGCCGCAGTACTGGTGATACTAATCTTAGTAATAACCATAGTAACAAACTACCTAGTTGATAGATACATCAAGAAAATGATGGGGAGATAACCAATGGAATATAGGATTGAAACAAATGAATTGAATGTTTACTTTGGAGAATCACATATTCTTAAAGATATTTCAATTAAAATGCCAACCAACGAGGTCACCGCGCTTATAGGTCCTTCTGGTTGTGGAAAATCAACGTTCATACGAACCATTAACAGAATGAATGATTTGATACCCACTTTCCGCAAAGAGGGAACCGTCCTTCTGGATGGTGAAGATATTTATGATCCTAAAATGGATGTGGTTGACCTCCGGATGAGGGTGGGCATGGTTTTCCAGAAACCAAACCCTTTCCCAAAGTCCATTTTTGATAACGTGGCCTATGGTTTAGGTATTCAGGGAATCAATGATAAACATGTACTTAGGGAAAGAGTGGAACAGAGTCTTAAGGGAGCTGCACTATGGGAGGAGGTCCATGATAAACTGGAACATTCGGCATTGGGGTTATCTGGGGGTCAGCAGCAACGTCTTTGTATAGCACGTACCATCGCAGTGGAGCCTGAAGTAATCCTTATGGACGAACCATGCAGTGCACTGGACCCCATATCTACTACTAAGATAGAGGACCTAATCCATAAGTTGAAAAAGGATTATACAATTATTATTGTAACCCACAACATGCAGCAAGCCACCAGGGTATCTAAAAACACAGCATTTTTCCTCCATGGAGAAATTGTTGAAAGTGGACTCACTGAAAAAATCTTCATTGAACCGGAAGATAAAAGAACTGAGGATTACATAACCGGTAGATTTGGTTAACATGGGTGTTGGTATGCTTACGATGGTCTTGGAAAGAAAATTGCAATCCTTGGAAGATGAACTTCTTGGGTTTAGTTGGGAGACCATAAGAAGAGTGGATACATCTGTTAAAAGTTTTTTGGAAGAGGACATATCTCAGGCAAGAGAGATCATCGAAAAAACCGATGAGATCAATAAAGAAAGCTATAAAATAGAACATGGATGTTTGAAAGTTCTGGGATTACACCAGCCACTGGCCAAGGATTTGCGTTTAGGAGCAGCTCTTTTACGAACTTCCATAGAATTAGAACGTATAAATAACTTATCCGCTTACATAGCTCGCTATGCTATTGATGCAGCTGAAAGCCCTCGTAAATGTTATAAACCGCCTCACATTGAGTTCATGTCTCAAACAGCCCAGGACATGTTGAAAGATGCGGTAGGAGCACTTTTAAACGAGGATGTACAATTATTAAAACGTTCAACCCGAAGTTACGTGAACTTGCAGGATTTCTACAATCAGATGTTCTCTGAATATGATGAAATAACACACGGAGGTTCGCAAACTTCACTAATACTGGTTGGGAGGAATTTACTGAGCATGGGACATCATATAATGGGGATGGCTGACCGTATTGCCTACTCGATAGTGGGCAAACAGGTTATGCATCACAAACTGTTCCATAACATGTTAATGAGGTAAAAAATGTGGCTTCCTTCAGAAGAACCCCAACATATAGTTAGGGGTAACTTGAAAATATCTCATATGCCTGATTTGGGTTACATCAAGATTTTAGAAGGAGGCAACGAATCATTACTTCTAATCAAAGAGGAAAAAATTGTTGCTGCCTGGAATTTGAACGTTCAATCTCTTGAAGAAACTTATGAAAACAAAGCAATGGATTTAGTTATTATAAGTCCAGAATCAAGAATAGAAGTATATGAACTGGATGATAATATGTTTTCAACTATCATTGATTTGAATGAGGAATGTAAATTGCCATTACCCGTGGAAATAGACTTTTTACTGGAAAAAGTAGGAGAAAGTAGTCGTGAAGAAGTTCTATCTAAATACCGGATAATAGATCCGTCTGAAGATGATATTGATAACTTATTAGAAGATTATAAATCCAAGATAGGTGGAAGATAATATGAAAAAAGGATACCCAAGGGTACGGTTCCAGAAAAGGTTGGATGAACTAAAAAATGAAGTGGATAAAATGGGGCAAGCTGCTTTAAAAGCTTACCGTGATGCTTTTAGCACATTCATTGATTATGATGTAGAAGTAGTAAATAATGTAATGGAAACTAATAAAAAGGTCCATGAAATGGGTTACCAAGTTGAACACGATGCTATGGGAATTATAGCTGCTGAACAACCAGTTGCTGGAGATTTAAGGTTTATAGAGACCAGTATAAAAGTTTCTAGCCACTTAAAACGGATTTCTGGTTTGGCTTCTAACATTGCTGAGGTAGCAAGTCATGTGAAGGATGAAGAGATCCCTGAAAAACCCATGTTTGATCTGCAACGTATGGCAGACATTGTGGATGGTATGGTCAGTAAGAGTTTAGCTGCATTTTTAGGGAAAAATATGGCTGTTGCCAGGGAACTTCATCGGGATGATGATAAGGTAGATGATCTTTTTGATCAGGCCCTGAAAGATATAACAAAAAGTATGTTCCAGGATAAAGAGTCAATTTCTTATTCCATCTATCTTTTATTCTTGGCACGTTTCTTGGAGAGGATAGCTGATCGTGCAGAAAATATTGGGGATAGAACCATTTTCATGATCACCTGTGAAAAACTACCACTCATTGGTGAAGAAAAAGATTAGGCTTATTTAAACGTTTTTTAATTTTTTTAATTTTTTTTTATTTATATGGGCATTATATGCTTTTTGAAGTGAATTAAGTGTTTAGTCTATTTTGCAGTTTTCGTTTAATATGGCAGATGTTTTAAATTAGACAACAGTTAAACGTTAAGTTAAAACTATGAAGTTGATATAGTTACTGAATTAACCTGTTGAAACTTTTATTGATGTGTTTTAATCAAGTTTAAACTGATAACATCCTTTTTAAAATGAATAAAATCATTATAAGATGTTAATAGATTTTTAGCTTTTTATGCCATCTTTTTTTTGTTCTGGTTCTGTCAAATTTTGTTATTTGTGGTTGTTTTCTAAATCTTTAACTAATCATGTTAGACATACACTTCAAGTGTAAAATAGATCATAATTTGTGTCACAATGTTGGTTGTGATGGAAATATATGTCAATTAGGTGGTTTTGCATTATTTCATCGAATTTGAGGCATTAAATTCACAAAAAAGGATTGATAGGTTGAAAATAAGTGGAAAAATGAAATTTAAAACTTCAGTTAAGAAGGGATATCCTAAACTACCTAAACAATAACCCAAATATTTCAATAACTGTTAGATGATTACACTAACCAGGAATACATTTTAGTTGCCGCAGTAGAAGATGAGTTAAACAATGGAGGTTAATAAATATAAATCTTAGAAGTAATTTTAGTTAAATGGTTGGAAAAAAGAAAAATAATGCTCTTCAAATTGAACAAGAAATATTGTGAAACGTGAATAGGTGTATGAAGGTAATAAAATATGAAATTGTACTAATCAATTAATCTTCAATTTTTAAGATACCTGTAGCCCTACGGGCAGCCCAACACTGGATACAAACTCCGATGGGAAGTCCAGCAGTGTGGGTGTCTGCATACTCTATTTTAACATCCAGTGCAGTTGTTTTCCCGCCCATTCCCATAGGTCCAATGCCTGTGGAGTTGACCATTTCTAACATTTCTTTTTCGAGATTGGCCATGCGTTCCTCGGGATGATGTTCTCCAATTTCTCGTAGGAGGGCTTTTTTGGCTAGTTTAAGTGCCATATCTGATGATCCGCCGATTCCCACACCTACCACAATGGGGGGGCATGGTTTACCACCTGCAGCTAGCACAGTTTCCAGAACAAAGTCTTTGATGCCTTCTTTTCCTTCTCCAGGAAGGGCCATATTTAGAGCATTGTTATTTTCCGAACCGAAACCTTTAGGGAAGACGGTTATTTCAAGTAATTCACCATCAACCAGTTCAACATCTATCTGTGGAATGTGGCGACCAATGTTATTTCCCGTGTTTCGACGGGTAAGGGGATCCACCACGTTAGGACGAAGTGGCACCTTGCTAGTGGCTTTCATCACACCATTTATTAAACCATCTTTCAGGTTTTCCACATCCACATCACCCATTTTTACAAAGATAATAGGTAGACCAGTGTCTTGACATAAGGGTATACTCTGCTTTTCAGCAATTTTTATATTTTCGAGTATGGCTTCGAGGTTTAAAAGAGCTGTTTCATCTTTTTCAGAGTTATAGGCATATTCAATAGCTTTTTTAACATCAGAGGGGAGTTTAATGACTGCTTCCTCGTACAACTGACATGTGAGTTCTTCAACATGGGATTGATGTATCATTGGCATGGATAAATAGTTTATTCTAGAGTTTAATAACAGTTTCTAAAATAGATCCTTGTGAATAGGTTGATACTTTATTCATTTGAACTATATTTTAATGAGATATATTTGGAGGATTCCAATATTTTACAACTCAATACTCATATTTGGGATTAATTATTGCTGATAGAGTTATATTCAGTCTTATTAATTATTGATTGTCCTGTTGGGCTTAATGTGAAGTCGATGAAATCTTTCACCACTCCTGTTGGTGTTCCTTTGACTAAAAAAATTATTGGCCTTTGTAATGTGTATTTACCATTATCTACATTTTTTTTACTCAAAGAAACATTATTCATCATTAATAATTTGAGATCAGGATTCAAAGAATTTGTAGATAGATAGCCAATAGCACTGGGAATCACTGCTACATCTTGCATAACTTGATGGGTTGATATGGCTATGGTGGTGACATTATTTTGTTCTATTTCCCTGCCAAATAGTATATCTTCAAATGCCAGGCGAGTGCCAGAACCTATTTCTCTAGTGATAACAGTTATAGTCTCATCTTTTCCACCAACTTGTTTCCAGTTGGTGATTTTACCTTCATAAATTCCTTTTAATTGATCTGTGGTTAAGCTGTTTACTGGATTATTAGGGTTAACTACAACTGCAATACCATCGGTCCCGATTTGATATTGTGTTAAGCATTCACTTTCTTCTTTGGTTAAATTTCTAGAGGCAGTTCCAATATCAGCATTCCCTGATTGGGTTGATTTGATTCCTACCAGTGAATCTCCACCCTGGACAGTTATCTTTACATCAGGGTATTTTTCCATGTATGCTTGGGCCAGAGCTTTTGCTACTGGTTGTACTGTAGTGGAACCTACAATTTTTATTTCATGGTTGTCAGAGTCATTTATTACAATATATGACACAAAAACTAGCCCCGCTACTATTATAACAAGTATTAACAGGTACATGTTCATGTTTTCCATTTTTTATTCACCATAAATAGTTAACGGTATTATTGGGATTTGATAGTATTTTTTATCTTTATGGACGCTTTTATAGGTTGGGAAAAGTACTTTTGAAGGTCAAAAGTTGAAATTAGCAGGATTACACTACATATCACTCCAAAAAGGAATACTCTCTCTAAGCCGGTAATGAACTCGGTGGCTTGTACTCCCACCAGGGTAAGTTTCCCACTTAATGCAGTTTGTGAAATGGCTGTACTTAATATCAATCCAGCAAAACAATTACCTAAAACAGATCCAAGGTTTTTGGTTAGGGTCATCATTGCTGAAACCTGGGTTTTGAAGGTTTCTGGTACAACAGAAATTATCATTTTATTGTTGGGGGATTGATAAAGGCCGTATCCAAATCCTAAAGTTATAAGTCCCACAATTATGTAAGGAATGCTGGTTGTGGATTGAAAGGTGTAAATAAGAGTTGAAGCTATTATACAGGCAACACTAGCGGATATTACCAGGGGTTTTACTCCAATTCTATCAGAAAGTCCACCAGCAATAATTGATAAAAACATGGCTGTAAACATTATAATGCTGATAAGTATCCCTGATACATTAACTGGAACTCCCATAACCTTTTGGAAGTAGAAAGGCAGAGTAAAAAATGCCATATATAATATGATGTAGTTTAAGAGGAGCCCGGTGATGTATGCAGAGAAAGTGATGCTTCGAAACACAGTGAATTTAAATAAGGGTTCTTCATGTTTTGCTTCTGCCCAGACAAATAATCCTCCGAAAATCAGGGCCATTGCCAGTAAAATTATGTCATTAATGCTCAATCCGAACTGCTGGGATAATATAAGTGCATAAGTCAATGTAAAAAGAAAAATTGCTTGTAAAATAGCTCCCTTATAATCCATGAGTATGGACCAGATCTTCTGTTTGGAGAGGGGAGGATGATCGTTTTCGTAATTTTCTTTCTTTTCCAATAATTCGAAATCTTTATCAGCCTGTGGGTTCTGGGCAGTAAATAGGTAAACACAGACACTCAGAAGACCAAAGGGTATAACAGTTAAAAATATAGTTTGCCAGCCTAGATATGCTGCAATATAGCCCCCTACCAGAGGGCCAATGGCATATCCTCCGGATAAGGCTACCAGAAGGCAGCCCATTGCCAGTCCCAGTTTTTCTTTTGGGAATGTTTTGTCTAATATTGCATAATATACTGCTGCCATGAAACCAGCAGCAAAACCTTGAATACCTCTTAATATTATTAACATGTCGGCGGAAGTGGCAAAATAACAGCTTAAAGAGGTACAAACCCATATTATTGTTCCCAACATGAAGAATTTCTTACGACTCCACATTCCAGCTATCCTGCCCAGAATTATCACTGATACAGTGAGACATAGCAAGTAAATGTTGGATATCCAAGTGGCAGTCATAACACTGGCACCAAAAAATTCGGTTATTGTGGGTAAGCAAACATTGACCAGACCAATGTAAAAGTTGAACATGAAATTTACCAAACAAATGGCAAGCAAAACAAGCCACATTTGGTGTGGGCTTTCCAGGGATACTTGGAGTTTGATAATATTCAGTGACATAAACAAGGTTGTGACAAAAATCACATAAATAGTTTACTAATTTAGAACTATAATTCACATATTGTGTATAAATGTCAGGGGATTCTAGTTTCTCGATTATTTTTTTTAAGTTATGTTCCTACTTTGAGAATTAAATTGTGCAAATAGCAAAAAATATAATAGAGTGATGATTCATAATTCAGCTTACAAAAATCCATGACGAATATGAAATTTGTTGAGGAATGATAAAAATTAATAATTGGGTAATGTGCATAATTGCATAATTTGTGGTGAAATCATTGAATTTGCGTAGACGTACTTTGATTACCATTGCGATATCACTGGTATTACTTGTGTTAGCGCTTTATGTTATATCTCAAAGTCTTTTAATGGGAAGTCTTTCTGAAATACAGGATGAAAGTACTCAAAAAGATCTTGAAAGCATAAATGATCTACTATTCAAAGATTTGGATGAGTTAAATACACTTAGTAAACATTGGGCAGCTATGGGTGAATCATCATTGTATGATGAAGAAAGTTATGCCTTAAATCCAGAAACCAAATATATCTTTAATAGCACTGGTATTGATTTCGTAATAATCTCATCCTCGTCAGACGGCGTGATATATTATGATGCCTTCAATAGTCAAAATGGGAATCTATCTGACGATCTAAAAAGTTATTTAGCCAAAAATAACTCGTTTCCATATTCAGATAATCCTGATTCAGACATCAATAACAATAGTTGTAAAGGGATTCTTTTACTTTCATCAGGCACATATCTTGTTTCATCAAACCCCATTTCAGGATCACAAGGCAGTTATTTAATTTTAGGACGCTCTTTAGAGTTCCCTGAAGATAGCCAGTTAACTAAAATTCCAGGGTTATCTTTGGAAATAACTCCATTCATAACTGGTGATGCAGTTCCCACTTTTCATGATGTAAATCGTGGTTTTTCATACAGTTCTCCTATAATCATAAAAAGAACGGAAAATGATACTATAAATGGATTTTCGTTACTGAGAAACAGCCAAGGGCGTGCTATTTTTCAGGTCAAAATGTCAGAAAATCTTTATGTTGAAAATAAAGGTCAGGAAACTTTGATCTATTCAATCATCTCCTTTTTAGTTATTGGACTAGTTTTAGGTTTCGTAATACTCATCTACCTGGATCGAATTGTTCTATTTAGAGTGAATAAACTCAGTAACCAGGTACAGGAAATAACTAAAACCAATGATCTATCCCAGCGTTTACCAACAAACGGTACACATGACGAAATTTCTAAGCTTTCTATTTCCATTAACAGTTTATTAATCTCTTTGCAACGTTCTTGGAACGAAATTCAGCAAAGTAGGATGAAGTACAGAAATATTTTTTATAACACCGGCACGGCTATGATCATAATTGAAGAGGATGGGACTTTATCATTGATCAATTCAGAATTTGAGAATTTATCTGGCTTTAAAAAGGCAGAAGTGGAGGATATAAAAAGTTGGGAAGATTTCTTTCCAGAAGATATTGAAAAAATGCGAAAATTCAATAAGATGAGAAAAACAAAACCTGATTTAGTTCCACGAAATTACGAAGCTCGTTTTTTAGATAATGAAGGAAAATTCAAAGATGTTCATCTTACAGTAACAACCATTCCAGGCACTAAACAGCTTTTAGCTTCTTTAATGGATATCACTCTGCTAAAAAAATCTTTGAAAGAAAAAGATGCACTTCTCAGGGAAATTCATCATAGAGTTAAAAATAACATGCAGATCATGATAAGTTTGCTGAACATGAAGGCTAGGCATACTAGTAATAATGATTTGAAGGGTGTTTTACTGGAGAGTCAAAACAGAATCAGGTCCATGGCAATGGTTCATGATGGTCTTTATCATTCACAGGACATGATCCATATCAATATAGGGGAATATATCCAAAGATTGACTGCAGGACTATTTGCATCTCATAATGTGGACATCAACTTAATAAGGCTGAAAATAAAGGCAGAACAGGTCATGTTAAATATTGACACCGCAGTACCATTAGGTCTTTTGATAAATGAATTGGTAAGTAATTCCATAAAACATGCTTTTAAACCTGGTGAAAAAGGAACAATAAAGGTTGAGCTGTTTTCATCTACATCTGAAGATGAACCTACTTGCCAAGATGAGTTTACTTTGATTGTTGAAGATGATGGAATTGGATTACCTGAAGATTTTGATATTCATAATCCAAAAACCATGGGCATGAAGCTTATCGATGCTCTAACAACACAGTTAGAAGGAAAAATTAAGGTTAAAATTGTTAATGGGACACGTTTTGAAATTCAATTTAAAGAACTTAATTATATGAAACGGATTTAATTATTAAAAGAATTAACACAATCAATATTCTATTTGGGATATTCAAAATTTAATAAGGGAAGATACTAGGAACAAATGGAATTAGGCTATAAACTCAAATAAATATCGGAATAAAAAATAAGTGATGATCAATCAGTATTTCATGATCATCTTGACTTTTTCCAGTTCTTTGGCTATACGGTCCCGTTTATCAGTTAATATATCCTCTGAACTCATTTTAAGAGCTTCTTTAGGACACACAGAAACACAGAGTGGTTCGTCACGGTCAATGCAGAGATCGCATTTACGGGCTATCCCACACTCATCTAGTTGAATGGCTCCAATAGGACAGGCATCTCTGCAGAGTCCACAGCCAATACAATCTTCTTCATGAATGATTACTGCGCCTTCGACTTTCTCAATGGCTCCTTCAGGACAGACAGTCATACATGGGGCACGGTCTTCGGCACAGTGCAGACAAAACACTGGAACTCCGTTGATGACTCTGATAGCGTTTTTGGGACATATACGTTCACATTTACCGCACTCATCACAGAGTTCCGGTCGCGAAACCAGTTCCTTCATAATTATGCCTCCTTATCCAGGGCTTTTTTGGCCCTAGTGTTGGCGGTCATCACGTTGATAAGTTCTGAACTTTTTCGTTTCTTTTTGCCGATGCCAGTGATTTTTTCAATATGTTTGCGTTGTTTTTCTGCTTGCAATTTATCAGTGTCCACTTTGGTTATAGCTCGTTTGGAACAGGCTTTTATACAGGCAGGTGTACCAAGATCTGGGCATTGATTACATTTTTGAGCTTTTCGCTCGTGAATCACCACTGCACCAAAGGGACAGACCATCATGCATAATCCACAGCCAATACACTTATCTTTATCAATACCTTCCTTGCTGATTGCATCAGTAGGGCAGATCAGCTCACAGGGTGCGTCTTCACACTGTTGGCAGATGATGGGATAAAATGATCCTTCCACTTCCCTTACCAAAATCCCTGAAGCTCCATGGAGCTTGGCGCATGCTTCCTGGCAGTCCAGGCACCCATCACAGAGATCTGGCTGGATTATTATCTTCTCCAAGGCTAAGCCTCCTATATTTTAAGTTCGGTGCAGAGTGCATCCACATTTTTCTGGATACGGTCTCGTTCCTCCTCAGTGAGGTGTTTGAAACGTTTTTGGGTCATTAAATATTCATCCACTGCTTTGCGCTGCAGGGGACGGTAAGTAACACGGAAGTCTCCATCTTCGATCTCATAAAGTATCCATGAACCAGTTTCAACAGCCAGACGTCCCATTTCAATGGTTTTTGATGGGTCGTAACCCCAACCAGTGGTACATGGCTGGTGAAGGTGAATATAGGCGGGTCCATCAGTTGCCCTGGCTTTTTGAACTTTTTTCATGAAGTCTTCAGGGTAAGATATACTGGCAGTTGCCACATAGGGCACTCCGTGGGCAGCCATGATCATGGGGATATTCTTTTTTGGTTTGTCCTCTCCGAAACTCTCTTTACCTGCAGGGCTGGTGGTAGTTGAGGCACCGTAAGGTGTGGCTCCACTTCTCTGCACACCAGTGTTCATGTAAGCCTCGTTATCGTAACAGATGTAAATAATGTTATGTCCTCTTTCCATGGCTCCAGATAGGGCTTGCAGTCCAATATCAGCAGTTCCACCATCTCCACCGAATGCAACTACTTGTGCGTCTTTTCCCTGACTTTTGAGAGCTCTTTCAACTCCAGATGCTACTGCTGCAGCGTTTTCAAAGGCTACATGTATCCAGGGGATGTCCCAGGCAGTTTCTGGGTAGGGGGTGGTTATAACCTCCAAACACCCGGTGGCAGAAACAGCCACAGTGTTTTTTCCCAGTGCCTTCAGAGCTAACCTAACTCCCACGGTGGCTCCGCAACCTGCACATCCTCGATGTCCAGGGGCCAGGAATTCTTGTTCACTGATTTCCATTTAGACTTCCTCCTTTTTGAGTCCTATCCATTCAACATCATGGGTGGGATTTTTAGTTTTTGCAACCATTTCTCTGATGTATTCTGGTGTTATGTCTCTTCCACCTAATCCTGCTATGAATCCATAGGCGTTGGCATTGGTTTTTGCTTTAATGTTATTGTAAAGCACTCCTCCCATCCCAAATGAGATATTTTTATCTAGGACCGCCACTTTGGATGCTTTTTCCAGGATTTCTTTCAACTCTTCAGTAGGGAATGGGCGAAACACCCTGATTTTTAATAGGCCCACTTTCTCTCCTTCATCTCTAAGATTATCTATAACATCCTTTATAGTGCCACAAACAGATCCCATGGCTACTATGATTGTTTCTGCATCATCGCACTGGTATGGTTCAACAAAATCATATTTTCTACCGAATACTTCTGCAAACTCTTTATTTGCCTTGGTTATGACTTTTTTTGACCGTTCCATGGCCTCTTCTATTGCATAACGTGCTTCCATGTAATATTCAGGGTCAGTGAAAGTACCTATGGACATGGGGGTTTCAGGGTCAAGGAAGGCATATGGTTTGTAAGGAGGTAAGAACCTATCTACCTCTTCTTGACTTGGTACATCCAGAGGTTCCACAGTGTGGGTTAGGAAGTATCCATCAATACAGACCATGCATGGTAAGAGCACTTCACGGTCTTCTGCTACCCGGTAAGCTATTAACACCGCGTCCAATGCCTCCTGGGCATTTTCTGCGTAAATTTGTAGCCATCCTGAGTCACGTTCAGATATGGTGTCCTGTTGGTCGTTCCATATACTTAGTGGTGCAGATAATGCTCGGTTAGCATCCACCAGAACAATGGGACTCCTCATACCTGCTGCTGCAAAGAGGATTTCGTGCATCAGGGCCAAACCCTGAGAAGAAGTCGCACTGAAAACTCGCACTCCTGCTCCAGAAGCACCTAAAGCAGCACTGATAGCACTATGTTCTGATTCTACTCGAATATACTCGGCTTTCAGGTCACCATCTGCCACGAACTGGGCTAAATATTCAGATATTGTGGTTTGAGGGGTTATGGGATAAACAGGAACTACTTCTGGTTTAGCTAGTTTAACAGCTTCTGCAACGGATCGGTTTGCAGTGAAAACTTTTTTAACCATTTTATCCTCTCTCCATTTTTATAGCTTTAACTGGGCATTCTTCTGCACATATGCCACAGCCTTTACAGTAATCGTAATCTATATCATAATCTTTGTTTATGCACCCTTCAGGACAGAAAAGAACACAATTCTCACAATCAATACATTTTTCCTTATCGAGAATGGGTTTAAAGGTTCTCCAGCTTCCAGTTTTGTTATTTCGGGTGCTACCTGGTTCTTTAACACACGCTCCAATGTTTACCATTAGATCACCTTTTGATTGTTATTTCACCTTTTCGAAGGCGATTTTAGCTGCTTCAGCGTTTTTCTCCCCAACTTTACCTGGGAATGTTTCTTTGATTATTTTTATAATTGAATCTAAGGAAACCCCACCAATTACTTTGGCAAAGGATCCTAACATCACCGTGTTTACAATAGGGACTCCCAGCACGTTTAAAGCAATTCCAGTGGCATCAATGGTGTATACTTCAGTATCACCTAATTTTAAATCTTCTTTCGTATTAATGATTACTTTACCTCCTTTTTTAAGGCCAGATAATACATCTACAGCCTCAAGTAGAGTTTCATCTAATACAAGAACGTGATCGGGGTTATAAACTTGATATCTTCTTCTTATTGGTTTGTCATTGATTCTGGTAAAAGCCATGACTGGTGCACCTTTTCGCTCGGCACCAAAAAATGGGAACGCTTGACAGTATTTACCGTCTTCAAATGCTGCTTTTGCCAGTATCTCTGCGGCAGTTACTGCTCCTTGACCGCCGCGTCCATGAAAGCGAATCTCGATCATCTATTTACCTCCATTCCTCATAGTTAATCATTATAAATATACATATATATACATGTTGGTGGGTATTATTATGAAGTGAAGTTAGACATCAAACGCAGTTTAAATGTTCTATTAGTTTAAATTATCTTTTTTTTATAAAAATATTGGATTAAATTCTTTTGTTTTTTAAATTAGGGTCTTAAATATTTTTAATGAGTTAGTATACTCCTTTTGAATTTATCATTTTTTCCATCTATTTTTTTTAATTATCTGCACCACACTTTCCCCAAAAAAATTCTAAAAAAACAAGTTTCTTTTTTTTAAAATCATGGGGAAATTTTTTTATCTTTATATACTTTTTAAGCACTATGAAAATATAGAAAATCATTTCTAAAAAATGCTTGGGAATATTCCAATGAAAATACTGATAATAACCGGTGAACTTGCAAGCGGTCTTGTTAAGGATGCATCATTAAAATCCGCCCATGATGTCCAGGTTCATATGGTTAAAACACCCATAGCTGCCTTTTTAACTCCTAACAAAATGATTAGAGAGTTGCGAACTTTACCAGAGAATGAATTAATATCACTGGACATGATCCTAACTCCGGGGCTTATTCGAAAGGATGTAAGTCCTATTCAAGAAGAAATAGGAATACCAGCATATAAAGGATCCACAGATGCTGCTGACCTGGACATTGTTCTGGAAATGGTGGATAAACTGGATTTATCCACAAAAAAATCTGCAGATAAACTCATTGAAGAAGAGCAGAGAAGAAGAGCCCTAAAATATATCTCTGATTTTGAAAAGGACAAAAAAAATACCAAAAAACTCCTTAAAAAAGATGGAAACATTTTAGTAGGTGATCTACCGGTTGGTGAAGATTTTCCCATGCGAGTATTGGCTGAAATAGCTAATGCACCCCTCCTGAGTCATGAAGAACTTCTAAAACGTGCCAAATATTTTGTTAAATCCGGCGCCAATATGGTGGATATTGGAATGATAGCTGGAGAAAACATGGCTTCCAAGATACCACCAATGGTTAAACTTCTAAAAGAAAACTTGGATGTACCGGTGAGCATAGATACTCTACAAACAGAAGAAATCAGGGTTGCTGCTGATTCCGGGGTTGACATGGTTTTAAGTCTTGATCACGGGAATTATCAGGAGGTTCTACCATATCTTCACGAGGAAAACATACCTGCAGTCATCCTACCAACAGATTATCAGAAAGGATGGGTACCGGAAACTATTGAGGAACGAGTTAAATCCCTAATAGATTTGAAAAAGAAATGTAACCGAATAAAAGTCATAGCAGACCCTATACTTGACCCCCTTAACAGTAAAAGTATGGTAGATTCCATTATAGCTTGCCGAAAATTCAAAGAAGCAACTAGACTAGATCCATGTCCCATTTTTTTTGGTATTGGAAATGTCACCGAACTTTTAGATGTTGATTCAGTGGGGGTCAATGCTCTTCTGGCAGGGATATCCATGGAACTCGGGGCTAGCGTCCTATTCACTCCGGAAGAAAGTGGTAAAACATTAGGAAGTGTGAAAGAACTGGCAGTTTCGTCAAAAATGATGTTCCTGGCTAAAATGAGAGGTTCCATACCCAAGGATCTGGGAATCAATCTTCTGGTCTTTAAAGATAAACGCAGAGGAGAAACAATTCTTGAGGAAATTGACGCTCCCACAATAGAAGGAGTGGCAAACTATAAATTCGTACGGGATCCGGCGGGTAGTTTTAAAATTAACCTCGTGGACGGGAGGATCATGACAGTTCACTACCATAAAATGCAGCCCACCCTGGTGATTTATGGACAGACTGCTAAGGAAATATATGATGAAATCATAAAAAGAGAACTGGTTTCAAGGATTGAACATGCTGCTTATCTGGGTCAGGAGCTTCAAAAAGCAGAAGATGCTCTTAAACTTGGTAAAAATTATGTTCAGGATTTCCCAATTTTCCATAAATTCATGGAGTATCAGATCTAGGATCTAGAGTAAAAATCTTATTAAATTCAGTTTAAATTATCTTCCAGTTTCATACTCATTATATTAACAGAATGATCTAGCAAATTAGAAGTATACAAAATAGAAGGAGTATATGTGAATGGATATTTGCCATAAATGTGGTAACCCTCAGATCATCATTAAGAGGAAGCAGTCGGGGCAGATGCTTTGTCAGGAATGTTTCATAAAATCCATTCAGGAAAAAGTCCTGAAAGATATTCGCAAACAGAAACTTATCAAAAAAGGAGACAAAGTTCTAGTTGCCCTATCCGGTGGTAAGGATAGTGTAATGGTTTTAGACATATTAAACAGTCTTCGGAAAAGAAGGATCATTGATCTAGTGGCAGTAACCATTAATGAAGGAATCAGTGGCTACCGAGATGAAGGAGTTAGAATAGCAGCTCAAAATGCGGAAAAAACAGGTGTTGAGCACAGGATAGTTTCTTTTCAGGACTATGTTGGTCATACTCTTGATGAGATAATGGCAACTTCAGGGGATAGAAATGCCTGCACTTACTGTGGTGTGTTTAGACGATGGATCTTAAATCAAATTGCCCGAGAAGAGAATGCCACCAAGATCGCCACCGGACACAACCTGGATGATGAAACTCAGTCCATACTGATGAACTACCTGGAAGGAAACATCCACAACTTAACTCGAATTGGTGCCTGTTCAGATTCAGGTTATGAAGGTTTCACCCCTAAAATTAAACCTCTCAGAGAGATCCCTGAGAAAGAAACTGCACTTTATACCTTAGCCCGTGATCTACCCGTTCATCTGGCAGGATGTCCATATGCTGGAGATTCTTTCCGGGCGAAAATAGGAACTTTCATTAAACAGATCAGCCAGGACCATCCCACCATAATGTACTCTACCCTGCGGGGTTTTGATAAGATCAAACCCGTACTTAAAAAAGAATTTTCTCAAAAAGGTTCTATGGGAGTTTGCAGGATATGTGGCGAGCCTTCCACGGGTGAAATCTGCAAGGCCTGCAGTTTTCGCAGGTTGTGGGATGATGAGTAACAAATTAATGATGAGGAGTTAGTTTAAATAGTACTTCAATAGAGTTATAAATTCAAATAGTCACATTTTTTAAATTATTATTGGCTTAAAAAAATTGAATCAACATATAATCATAATAATTCATTTATAGAAAAAAAATTGATGACTTGCAGAATAGGGAAGTCAGAGTCATATGTAGGAATTAAGATGAAGCTTAATTATACTACAGAACTTATAAGAGGGAATATGGGAACAGGGAAGGATTAGTCATGCCACAACTTGTTAAAGGGGGAAAATTTGTTTTCGGATGGTCTAAAATTGGAAAAGAAGGCTGTGTACAAATACCGGATGATGTAATTAGGGAATATGGTTTACATGGAGAAGATAAATTAATTTTATTATCGGGAAGTAAAACTTCCGGTGGATTTGCTGTATCTAGACAAAAATTAATAGAACAATCCATTATGAAAGGTTTACTATTGGATCACCCTGAATTCAAGAATTATTCATTACCGGAAGGAAGACCTGTTAAATGGAAAGGCAGACACTATTGTTGGGTTAATATAAATAAACACGGAATTCTTAAATTACCGTTAGAAACATTAAATTGCTTTAATATCAAAGAAGGTGATAAATTACTTTCTATTAGGGGAAGTAACAAAGCTTGTGTTTTCGTGGTTAAAGGCCCCATTGTAGAAACTGCAATAAATTACAAAGGAGTAATTAAAGAATATCAATGTTAACCACATAATCCACATAACAACATTCAATAAACAACATTCTATAAAATAATGGTAAAAAATGTGGTTTGAATATTTTTCGAATAATAAATCAAAATTTATAAAAAAAATCAAGAATGACCAAGTGATTAATGACTTGAGATTAAATGCTTGAGGATTTGAACATCATGGAAATAAAAGTTATCATCGGGGAAGATGAAAAAAAACTGGATGTTGAGGAAGGAAAAACAATTAAAAATTTACTTCAGATGATGGAAATACCTGTAGAAACAGTTGTGGTAAAGAAAAATCAGTCCATCATCATGGAAGAAGAGATCATCGAAGATGGCGACATTATTGAAGTAATAAAAGTAATTTATGGCGGATAATCAATCTGGAAGTGTATCTGTGGATGATTTTCACCTGATTGAACAATCAATTTCGCACCATTTTCCATTAATCGGATTTTTTAATGGTGAAGATGGTAAAGAATCTTATTTTATTGTAGGAGATTATAATCCCCAAAGTTTTCAAGCATTGATAAGAGAACTCGGAGAACATGGCTTTGTTCCTTACATAAATCAGGATGGTAATCATTACAAAATTAATATAGGTAAAAAACAGGAAAAAGGCAAATCTAAAATTCATTTTAATGTTATTCTTCTTCTGGTTACTATTTGCACCACTGTATTTGCAGGATATTTTTATATTGCTTCTGGAAATATTTGGGAAGCTCTGGAATTTGCAGTTGCATTATTGGTGATACTTGGTGCTCATGAATTAGCCCACTATTTTGCAGCGCGTAAACATGGTGTTCATGCTACCTTACCTTATTTTATACCTGCACCTACATTTCTTGGAACATTTGGGGCTCTAATTAATATCAAATCTCCAATTCCCAATCGAAATGCATTATTTGACCTGGGATATAGTGGTCCTTTAGCCGGATTTCTAGTGGCCATCCCGGTGCTTTTCATAGGATTATATTATTCAACTGTGTTAACCACTCAAAATGTGGATGTGATGTTTCCAGATCCCCTAATTATAAAAATAATCAGTCAAATTGTAATTCCAAACTACACATTTGATAAGGATATAGTTGCTCACCCTATAGTTTTCGCAGGATGGGCAGGGATGCTGGTCACCATGCTTAATTTGATGCCTGTCGCTTTCCTAGATGGTGGGCACATATCACGGTCTCTTTTCGGGCAAAATATACACAAATTTATCTCAGTCCTTGGAATAATGATAACCACTATATTGGGATGGTATTTGATGGCCGCGCTGATGGTTTTCATTTTCTTTATGGGGAAGAGCCATCCCGGTGCTCTAGATAATGTTGTCCTTCTAAACCGGAATAGAAAGATAATAGCAGTATTGATGTTGGTAATTTTAATTCTCTGCCTTTCACCAGCCCCGGTCAGTACTTTATAATAAATACCATAGAATCAAATTAGAGTAATCAATTAATTTTAAGTCAATTAAACTAAATCTAATGAACTATGACACTATCAATAATAAGGTGATAAATTGAAAGTTCACTATGAATGCGCATCTTGTTTCCTGCGCCAGTCAAGAGAAGCCCTGGATCTGGCAACAGATGATGAAGATCTTAAAATGCAAGTTACAGAAAAAATAAACCAAATATTATGCAGCGAATTCCGAAAAGGAGCTGTGTCCAATCAGATAGGTACCAAGATACATCGTACCATCAAAAAAGAGACGGGAAATCCTGATCCATACCATGATTTACGGATAAAATCTGATGAAATCGCTCTCCAATTCCTGCCCCAAGTGGAAAAGTTACTGGACAACGATAAATCACTAAAAAACTATCTTAAAGTTGCTATAGCCGGGAATGTTTTGGATTTCGGGGCATTAGGGTTGAAATCAGATATTGAAGGTAGGGTAATGTCTACGGTAGAAAAGGATCTGGCCATTGATCACACATCCCAACTGGAAGAAGATCTCAAAAAAGCCAAGACAGTTCTTTATCTTGCGGATAATGTGGGTGAAATAGTATTTGACAAGTTACTCCTCAAAAAACTTCAGGAATATAATGTTGAAGTCACGGTAGCTCTTAAAAAAGATCCAATTCTCAACGATGCTTGTATGAAAGAAGCATTGGATGTAGGTCTCGATGAAGTGGCCCGGCTAATAACCACTGGCACGGACTCTATAGGTGTAATATACCATGATCTTTCCGATGATTTCAAACAGGAATTTGAAATGGCTGATCTGGTTATAGCCAAGGGTTTGGGCAACTATGAAGGTTTGACTGAGATGGGCCTGGGTGATAAACCAGTTTTCTGTCTTTTAAATGTTAAATGTCAACCAATTGCCCGGGATATCCCGGCTGAGCTTGGTGGAAATGTGGTTTTAAAATTAAATTAACTGAAATTTTTATAAAAAAGGATTAATATGGGGAATTAAAAAGAATAAGTTCCCCGAGTACAATTTTTTTAAAGTTTACCTTTTGTTATTGATCACACAACCAGATAGGATCATCAACAAGGCTAAAACCAAAATTCCGAATGGAACACCAGTTTTTTGCATGCCTATAGTTTTTGCAGAAACTTCAACTTGTTCTTCTGTAGAATGAACAGTTACTGTTGCATAGGCATCTTGATTGTTTATGATCGGATCATAAGTGTTGGAATATACGTGGGCATGGTTTTCAATAGGTCCAACTTTTTCAACAGTCACTACAATATTCAGTTGAGCCACTGCACCACTAGGTAGATCACCTATGGTCCAAATACCTGTATTATGGTTGTAAGAACCATAATTAGCACTTGAACTGACGTAGTTAACACTTGCTGGTAACTGGTCCACCACATAAACAGCGGTAGCATCATCTGGCCCGTGATTCTGGACAATTAATTTGTAGGTTATTGTTTCATGCACGTAGGGCTGAGGATTACTCACGGCTTTGGTGATGGATAGATCTGCTGCTGGAGGTACCTCCACACTAGCTTCTGAAGAGTCGTTGCTGGTGTTATGATCTAATTCATTAGCATATGTCTTAGTGGCAGTGTTGTTTAAAGTAGTGTTGGTTCTGTTTACTTTGAATACTAGATCTATGGTTGCTGAAGTTCCATTAGCCAGGTCACCAACCTGCCATATTCCACTTAGAGAATCATAAGTACCCTGTGAAATGTTAGCCACACGAACAAAGAGAAGTGAAGTTTGATCCGGTAACAGATCAACAACATGCACTCCAGTTGCATCGTTAGGACCATAGTTGGTTACACTGATATGATAGGTGACTTCCTGTCCATAGTTCTGGGTGGTAGGAGTACCAGTTTTTTCCACACCAATATCTGCCACCGGAAGAACTTCAATAGTTTCACCAGTTGAAGCTTCTGTTTTGGTGTTGGGATCAGTGATATTAGCATAGGCTGTGGCATTGGCGAGGTTAGTTATGAAACCTGTCTGGGTGGTGGTGTTTACCTGAAATGTCAAGTATTCTGTTTGTTCATCTAACAGATCAAATCCAAACCAACTTAGAATACCTCCTGCATAGTTGACGTTACCTACAGATGGAGTTGCTGATCCAGTTATGTAAATTAGTCCAGCAGGTATGGCATCGTCTACAACCACGTTGTATGCAGTGTCCGGTCCGTTGTTAGTTATGTGGATGGTGAAAGTTACCACATCCCCCACTGGGGGCATGGTTACATCTGCGATTTTTTGCATGGATAGTGATGTTACTGGTATGTAAGGTTCTTCAACATTTAAAGTCACCAGAGCATGGTTGTTGGTCATGATGGGATCATATTCATCTCCAGTTACAGTGGCAGTGTTGTTTAGCTGTCCCAATTGATCTGCAGTGGCATTGATTACCAGTTGAGCAGAACTTCCACTGGTTAGAGATGTTACGTTCCAATATAGGATTCCTGAGTAAAGAGGATCTCCAATGAGTGGTGTGAAAGACCAGGTACCTGCTGAAATACTGTCTTCGATGGGAGTTCCAAGGCCTATGGGCCAAAGATCAGTTACTTTGATGTTGTTTGCAGTGCTGGGTCCGTTGTTATAAACTGCTAAAGTGAAACTCACAGATTGTCCCTGGGTAGGGTTGTTGTTGTTAACTTCTTTGATAATTCCCAGATCAGCAACTGGTTGACCATTAACAGTCACCGTGGAGTTGTTGTTATCTGGATAAGGGTCAAAGGTGGTTGCGGTTACATTGGCAGTGTTGATTATAGTACCGGTTTGGTTCACCACAGAAGTTATTTCCAAGTTGGCTGATGCTTCCGGTGCAAGATTACCTACATTCCAGGTTAAAATTCCACCTATGAATGTAAAAGTACCCTGACTGGGAGTGCCGATGTTTATTCCAATTAAGCCAGCCGGGAAAATGTCACTAACCACCACATCTGTGGCTTCATCATGACCATCATTGGTCACCACAATATGGAAGGTGACAGTATCCCCCAGGTGAGGAACTAATTTATCAACTGTTTTGGATATTCCTAAGTCTGCGGTGGGTTGTTGTGCATTCACTGTTACAGAATCATGGTTATTGGAGAGGTTGGGGTCTTGTTCATTTCCAGTTACATTGGCGATGTTGGTAAATTCTCCGGCCTGGTCAATTCTAACCAGAATATCCAGAGTAACTATGTCATCAACATCCAGGTTGTCAATGGTCCAAGTCAGCAGATTACCCACAACTGAAACACCTGCTGATGGAGTTGCAGATATGAAAGTAACTTGACTGGGTAAAGTATCCAGTACCACTACTCCTGTCGCATTATTGGGGCCATTGTTAGTCACTGAAAGATAATAGTGTATTATTTGACCTACATTGGTACTACTGTCACCAACTGTCTTCAAGATAACCAAATCCGCCCTGTTGGTTACATTAACTACCACTACTTCATCCCCGTAATCTGAATTGTAGTGATCGCTGTTTCCACTATGGTCGTGTATGTAGGAGTACAGGGTTTGTGTCCCTTCAGCCAGGGCTATAAAGGTCCATACTGATACGAAGTTGGTAGTATTTGGAGTATCGATTTTCAAAAGGTCAGTTACATTAGCACCGTATGTTGTTGTCACATTAACTGGCTGTATTGAAGCAGGATCGTAGTTAATCAAAGGCATATTAACTGTTTGGTAATTTGCTGAAGCTGTTTTGCCAGTCACAGTCACTGTAAATAGTTCGCCAGGTGATGGGTTAGGGTTAGAAGTAGTAACTGAGAGTATATTGTTACGATTTTGGGATATTAACCGTTCACCAAATATGTAACTGGGGTTGGTGTAGGTGGGAGTGTTACTGCCTGCTGTAGTGGTGGTGAATGTTCTGTTCTGATAATACGCCCCTGCAGGATAAATACCATCAGCACGTGTTATTTCCATTAGGAAAAAAGCATATTTAACTTCTCCAGGAGTTATGATTCCCAGATTTTTAACAGTTGATTCACCTTGAGCTAAATTAATGTAGTTAGGTGAAGGTGTGTTATCCCATGTGAAAGTAACATTAACGTCATGAGCATCAGTAGTGTCGTTGTTTTCAACCCTTACTTGTACTAAAGTTTGATTGGGACCTACATTTACATTGTTACTGTCCAATCCTGACGTTTCCCAAGAACCGATGGTAGTATTCAATGTGGGATCTTCTGCTGCAGAAACTGCACTGCAAAGTGTAAATACAAATACTAAGCTAAGTGCTACTAGAAATAAGCGAGTTGTTTGATTTTTTATTATTTTCACCCCCTGTTCATTTTTTAGATCTATATTTCTGTATTTAATAGTGGGCAAACCCATTTGATCACCTCATAGTAACTTTTACAAACTAGTATTTAAATTATTTGCAACAATTTTGTAATAATACATAATAAATCGGTAATCATATCCATAAAATCTAAACAATGTTTATATAATTGGTGATCAAGATGAACGAAAATGAAAAAAAGACAGATACAGTGGAAATTGATGATATAGATCGTAAAATCATTAGTTTGTTTAACGAAGATGGTAGAATGTCTTATAGAAAGATCGCCAAACGTCTTG